>CAMCXV010000001.1 GCA_945883665.1 Rickettsia typhi
CTTTTACGACCATCTTTTTCCAATTTGTGATCTCGTATCAAAGACAATCTTTCTTCAGATGCTAAAAAATTTGTTTCTAATTTGCTCATACTCACATTTTACATCTTTTAATCTATAGTTGCAATTTCTTTTTCAGACTGAGTATATACTGGATAATGCTGGTTATAATAGAGCAAACTTTATAAAAACATTTGAAAATCACAGCAGAGTAAATTTGATATATTTACCGCCATATTGCCCTAATTTAAACTTAATTGAGAGGTTATGGAAGATTTTATACAAAAAAGTATCTGTTTGTAGACGTTATAAGAAATTTATAGATTTTCAAAATGCTATTTTGGGATTTTTAGATAATATTGCTCAATATAAGGATGAACTTGATACTCTAATGACAGAAAATTTCAATATTATCAGACACAAACCTTCGAATTTTATTCTGGACTGAGTATATATGTATTAAATCTCAAAACTTTAAACCCATGGAATGATAAAGTTCAGGATTATCTTCCCACGATTTTCTAACTTTAACAAAAAGAAAAAGATGAATTTTTATACCAAGTAATTCTTCAATATTTAACCTAGCTTTTGTACCAATTTCTTTAATTTTTTCTCCTTTTTTACCAATGATCATATTTTTATAACCATCTCTGGAAACTATTATTACTTGGTTTATTTTTACTGATCCATTTTTTTGGGTTTGCCAGCTTTCATTTTCAACTGTCAAATTATATGGTAATTCTTGATGAAGGTTTAAAAATAACTGTTCCCTAGTAATTTCTGATGCTAAAAATCTCATTGGTAGATTAGTCATATCATCACTTTCATATAACCAATTTGTTTTTTTAGCATTGTTTTTTAAAAATTCAATAAAACTATCAATACCTTGACCAGTTAAAGCTGATATGTTGAATTTAGTTGCATCTGGAAATTTTTCGATTAAATAATTTAAATTATCAAGATAATATTTTGAATTTAGATCAATTTTATTTAATAAAAAAACAACTTTTTTTCCCAATTCCTTAAGTCTAGATAATATAATATTCATCATCTCATCAATTTTGGTTCCACTGTCTAAGATAAGCACAACAATATCTGCGCCATTTAGGCTAGACCAAGCGCATTTAACCATCGCTTTTTCCAATCTTTTTTTTGGTTCAAAAATTCCAGGAGTATCAAATAATATTAGTTGAGTATCATCAATTGTAATAATACCAGTAATTATAGATCTAGTTGTTTGCACTTTTGGAGTAACGATCGAGATTTTTTGACCAATAATTTTATTTAAAAGAGTCGATTTACCAGCATTTGGTTTGCCTATAATGCAGACAGAAAGCAATTTTTCATTTTCTTTTAGATTTTTCATATATAATTTTTATTATTGTTTAATTTGAACAAGAGTTTTCTTGCTGCTTCTTTTTCTGCTGTTTTGATAGAACTTCCTTCGCCATTTTGCTTGTATGGTCCAGCATGCGCACAAACTGTGAAATGTGGCATATGATCAAGACCTGTTTTGCTTATTATTTCATAATGAGGCATTCCATATTTATTACCTTGAGACCATTCTTGTAGAGATGTTTTAGGATCAATTTGGTTTAAGTCGAAATCTTGCAAAAACTCTGACCATAATTTTGTAACAACTATTTTTATATTTTCTATACCACCATCAAGATAAATAGCTGCAATTAATGCTTCCATAGTATTTTCAACATTGTTTAGATTCACTCTGCCTCCAGAATTTTCTTCTCCTTTAGTCATAATGATAAAATTTGCCAAATTGATTTTTTTGGCAACATCGCAAATAGTTTTTTTGCTTACTAAATGAGATTTTATTTTGGCAATAACACTTTCGTCTGATTTTTGATAAGTGTTAAATAATATTTCAGTAATAATAAAACCTAAAATAGCGTCACCGAGTATTTCAAATCGCTCATAGGTTTTATTCCATTCTGATTCATGTTGTTTAAGTGATGGATGACTTAAAGCTTCATGCAGGAGTTCGTGATTTTTAAATTGATAATTTATCGATTTTTCAAGTTTGGTAATATAATCTTTGGAAAATATATCGTTCATTAATAACCAACACTACTTTTATTACTATTTGTTTATACTGTACATATCCGTAAATAATCTATTAAAACGAATGGAAGATAACCAAGTCCAAAAACGAGATAATTGATCTACAACTCCAAGTTCTTCTTTCCAAAGAACTTCTTTTGTTGATAGAAAAATGAATTGTGCTTTAGCTATTAAATTCTCAAAAGGTACAAACCCAAGTTGATATCTGCTATCACCTGATTGATCACGATTATCTCCCATAAAGAAAAAATAACCATTAGGTATAATGCATGGTCCAAAATTGCTATGTATATTTTCTGGTTTTTCATCTAGTTTTTTGAGTTTATAAGTGTAAAAGCTTAAACCATTTTGCATGGTTTCTTTGTATTTTACGTATTCTTGATTATCTTCATCAAAATATTCGCTAACTTTAATTCTTTTTATTGGTTTATCGTTGATATATGTTACATCTTTTTTTATTTCTATCTTTTCTCCAGGGAGACCAATTAGTCTTTTTATATATCGAGTATTCATATCATGCGGTGGACGCATAATTATTATATCTCCCCTTTTTGGGATGGATGAGAAGAATCTACCTTTAAATAGATCTGGACTAAAAGGAAGGGAATATTTGCTAAAACCATAATTATATTTTGTTGATAAAATATAATCATTTTTTAAAATAGTTGCTTGCATAGATGTAGTTGGTACAAAAAATAACTCTATAACAAAAGTTCTGACTGATAATGCTAGTAAAATAACTAGTAATAGCGATGTTATTTCAGATTTTACGCTTTCTTTTTTAGTAGATTGATTCACAATAATTCTCTTTAAATTTAATTAATAATCTTGCGTAAGATATTTTTTGAATAATTCAATATTTTATCAATGATTGTTATAGTAGAATAATTTTAATTTAGCATTAAACTATTTATTATAAATGAATGATTAATTAAGCCATGATTTGTGGCAATTCATACATTACTTTTTCTATGTAAGCTATATTCTTGAATTTATTAAAATTTATTTCTGTATATTTTTCCAAATTCTATTTTTTGAAACATAGAAGAATATAGTAAAAAATAATAGGAATATCATAACTTTTAATCCCATAGATTTTCTGTGTTCCATCTCTGGTTCTGCTGCCCATTGTAGAAAAACCACTACATCTTTAGCCATTTGTTCAACAGTTGCCGGAGTTCCGTCAGAAAATGTTACTTGTCCATCAGTTAGCGGTGGTGGCATAGATATTTGACCACCTGGAAAATAAGGATTATAATGCAAATTTGGCATTAAATGTACATCAGCTGGCGGTTCTCTATAACCAGATAATAGTGAGAATACATAATTAGGACCATCTTCACGAGCTTTTATTATAAGGGATAAATCTACAGGGTACCCACCATTATTAGCTGCTCTAGCTGCTTCTTCATTGGGAAATGGCGAAACAAAACTATCTGAAGGTAGAGCTGGTCTATCAAACATATCTCCTTCTGGATTTGGACCATCCTTAACCGTATATCTTTGGGCGATTTGTTTTATTTCACCTTCAGCAAAACCTATATCTTTTAAATTTCTGTAATAAAGATTCTTATTACTATGACAAGCTGAGCAAACTTCAAAATAGACCTGCGCCCCACGTTGAGCTGCTTGTCGATCAAAAGTTCCAAAAACTCCTTCAAAAGGCCAAACTAATTGCAATGGCTTTTTGTTGTCACTATTTGCGAATGAAATGAAGCTGCTAAATACTATCAATACAGCGATAATAATTCTTTTATACATAAAATTTATTGTTTGTTATCTTTAACTAAATCAAATGCCATTTTTATTCTGCTTGCTCATCTGGTAACGGCAGAGGTTTTTCAATTTTAGCAATAAAAGGTACTAAAATAAGAAAATGGAAAAAATAATAACTTGCTGCAACCCTACTAATAGTTAAATAAGGTTCTTCTGCTGGCTTTCCACCAACATAACCAAGAATAAGGCAATCAATTAAAAATGCCCAATATGCCCATTTATAAAGTGGTCTATAATTAGAACTTCTTACTGGTGACTTGTCTAACCATGGCATGAAAAATAGAATCAAAATACTACCAAACATCATTAATACTCCACCAAGTTTTGATGGAACAGCTCTTAATATTGCATAAAATGGTAGAAAATACCATTCGGGTACTATATGAGCTGGTGTAACAAGAGGGTTGGCTGGTGTGTAATTATCTGGATGACCAAGTAAATTCGGTTTGTAAAATATAAAATAAGCAAAGATAAGAAAATATACTCCAAAACCAACAAAGTCTTTCACTGTATAGTAAGGGTGAAAATTAATCATATCCTTATCTTTTAATTTTACTCCAGTTGGATTATTAGATCCATGTGTATGAAGAGCCCAAATATGAATTACTACTAATGCAACAATGATAAAAGGTAGAAGAAAGTGAAGAGAATAAAATCTGTTTAAAGTAGGATTACCAACAGAAAAACCACCCCATAACCATGTAACAATATTTTCCCCAATAAATGGAATAGCAGAAAACAAATTTGTAATAACAGTTGCTCCCCAATAACTCATCTGTCCCCAAGGTAATACATAGCCCATAAAGGCTGTAGCCATAATAGTTAAGAATATTACCAAACCTATTTGCCATAATAGTTCTCTGGGTTTCTTATAGGAGCCATAATATAAAGCACGGAATATATGTAAATAAATAGCAACAAAGAACATTGAAGCGCCAACTGCATGCATGTATCTAATTAGCCATCCATAATTAACGTTACGCATGATTTTTTCTACGCTTTCAAATGCTTTATCAACATCAGGGGTATAATGCATCGATAAAAACAAACCAGTTATGATTTGAATAACTAGTGCGATTCCAGCTATTGAACCCATATTCCACATATAGTTCAAATTTTTTGGCGTTTTATAAATACCAAAATGCGAGATGAATGAAAAAATTGGTAGTCTATAATCTATCCAACCAATAATTCCAGTTAATTCTTTTTTATCTTGATCGTTATCTTTTTTCATAATTATCCAATTTTAATCTTGGTGTCTGAAATAAATTCATATGGTGGAATGGCAAGATTTAGAGGTGCTGGACCTTTTCTAACTCTGCCTGAAGTATCATACTGAGATCCATGGCAAGGGCAAAACCAACCATGATAATCACCTTTACCAACAAGTGGTACGCAGCCAAGATGCGTGCAAATACCAATCGTTATAAGCCAGTTAGCATGATTTGGTTTGACTCTTGCAGAATCTTCTTCGGGGTCAATTAAACCCGATATTGGCGTATCTTTAGCTTCCTTTATTTCCTCATCAGTTCTATTTCTAATAAATACTGGTTTACCACGCCATTTTATAGTAAGGGTCTGACCAGGCTCTATTGATGAAATATCTACTTCAATTGAAGAAAGAGCTAATACATCTGCTGAAGGATTTAAAGAATCAACTAAGGGCCAAACAGTGCAAGCTGCGCCTACTGCCGCTATACTACCTGCAGCAAGCGTAACAAAATCTCTCCTTGTTGTTTTGTTTGCTAAAGATTCATCTGACATAGTTTTTTGTCTCCAATAACTATTAATAATTCCATGGTATTATACAAATATAAGTCTTTGTGGCAATAAATTAAATAATAATTTCTTTAGTTATTAATTACCGTAAGGATCTTTTTGTTGATTAGAACCTACGGGGGTAATAAATTTTTTAACGCTTTCTTGTAAATCAGCTTCTTCTGCACTAGGAGTATAAGTTGGTGGATGTTGTAAACATTCCCAAAAAGTTCCTAAATTAGCAATTTTGGGAATGCAATATTGAGCTACAGATTTTGTTTGAGTGAATGCATGAAAAATCACTTTTTCAGCGTTTTGCAATACCCCTGAATCACTTAGACCTCTGAACACCCAGTAAGTAACAACAAGTGCTGTAATAAATATAGTAATAAACCACTTGCTTAAAATGCTGTAAACAAAAATAGTTATTGGGCTTTTAGCAAGAAATTTAAATTTTTCTAAAAACAATCCGAACATCATTTAATCTCATTATATAATATCATTATTATGTCTTAATCTATTAATGTTAAGATTTAAGTTTTATTATTCCTAATTTAAACTGAATTTTTAATTTAGCAAAAGATATTTTCTACAATTATTACATATTATTATGTTCATATGTTGTAAATATTTTCAATCAAGTAACTCGATAAATAGATAGAAATTGGAACGACAATGCAATTTACTCCTAATAAAATTAAAATAATAGAGTGGTTACTATTATTGTTTTCTATAATCATGCCTGAAAGTATAATGCTTGGAATAATTAAGGGCATAAGTAAACTTGAAAGAAAATTTGTATTTGATCGAAAATAACATTGCACTGATGAAATTAAAACTATTATTCCACAACTTGTTGACATTAGAAGTATTCCAGAAATGAATAATAGACTTAAGTGTGTTGTGTTCATATGGAACAAAAAATATGAAATTGGTAGAGTAGCAATAAAAGCTATGCTACCGCAGATAAATAAATTAATATATTTGCTCAATGTTATTTGAATAGGATTGAATAAAGTTATTAACAATTCTAAAGAACCATCTTCTATTTCTGATCTTAGAAAATTTATGCTAATGCCAATTAATGACAGTGGTATAGAAATTAATGAAAAAATCAAGCCGAAATAAGCGATTTTGTCATGAGAGCTTATTATTGTGATACTACCACTGCAAAAAACAAAAAAGATAAAGAAGTATTTTGTTAAATTGTTTACTTTGTTTTGTATTAAAAATTCATGTTTTATTAGTTGTATCATACCATATTTTACTATCATTTTTTTTTAAGAATTAGATGGGTTTTTTGCGTAATCATGCATATTTATAATTACAGATGATTTGATCGAAGGATCGTTATGAGAACTAGCTATTATTATGCCTCCGCTATCTGCTTTTGTAATTATTAATCTAGTTAGCAAATCTTTTCCCTCTGAATCAAGATTATTTTCAACTTCATCTAGCAACCAAAGTTTTGAAGAACATGCAAGAAGACGGGCAAGTGCAACTTTTTGTATTTGACCGGTAGAAAGTTCTTGGCATTTTCTGTTAGCAATTTCTTCAAGTTTAAAATAAAAAATTGCCGCAGAAATTGCTTCATAAGAATTATATAGCTTAGCCCAAAATTCTATATTTTCAATTACGGTTAATTCAGGCTTAATGGCATTCTTATGACCAATATATGCGCAATAAGGTTTTGAAAGATATCCTATATTTGTGTTATTTTTACCAAAAGTAATATTACCCTCTGATAATTCCTGTATACCAGCAATGCTACGAAGTAAAGAAGTTTTCCCAGACCCATTTTCTCCTTTTAAATAAACTATTGCACTGGGTAAAAAAGTGATGGAAAAATTTCTTATTAAAGTTAAGTCGTGGATTTTTATACAAACAGAATTTAAAGACAACATATTTATACTAATAATAAAATTTATTTTAAAGGTCTTGTGTCAAATAACTTGTGCTTAATATATAGTTTTATTAGCATATATTTATATTAATACCAAACATAATAATATATTAAATTATTTTATGTATAAAAAAAATGAGTGTTTTATGTCCAGAGAAAAGAATCAGCAATATAAAAAATTAATAGAATTTAATCATAAGAAATATTGGGTGTTTGATATAAAACAGGCTGCAAAAGATCTTGATTTTGATATTGAAAAATTACCTTTTTCTTTAAGGGTGC
Organism: Rickettsia typhi; assembly: GCA_945883665.1. GTDB lineage: Bacteria > Pseudomonadota > Alphaproteobacteria > Rickettsiales > Rickettsiaceae > Megaera > Megaera typhi_B. The sequence continues at coordinate 7,796 of CAMCXV010000001.1, forward strand.
TGTTTGAGAATTCTTTAAGAAACGGTGTAAGTGTTGAAAATCTTTTCGTTTTTAAACAATGGCTAGATACTAAAACATCATCATCAGAAATTGATTTTTACCCTGCAAGAGTTTTAATGCAAGATTTTACCGGTGTTCCGGCTATAGTAGATCTTGCTTCTATGAGGGATGCAATGAAATTGCTTGGGTCTGATCCTCATAAAATCAACCCATTAATTCCAGTGGATTTGGTGATTGATCATTCAGTGCAGGTTGATTCTTACGGATCGGAATCTTCTTTTGCTGAAAATGTAGCAAAAGAAGTGGATAGAAATTCAGAAAGATATCAATTTTTAAAGTGGGGGCAAAAAAGCTTTGGTAATTTTAGGGTTGTGCCACCTGGAACTGGTATTTGTCATCAGGTGAATTTAGAATATTTAGCTCAAACAGTTTGGATGAGTAGCAATAAGGATGGAGATTTGTTATATCCAGATACAGTGGTTGGAACTGATAGTCATACTACTATGATCAATGCTTTATCAGTGCTTGGTTGGGGAGTGGGAGGTATTGAAGCTGAAGCAGCGATGCTTGGTCAATCTCTACCAATGATATTACCTGAGGTAATAGGGGTTAAAATAATAGGTTCTTTGAAAAATAATATCACGGCAACAGATCTTGTTCTAACGGTTACAGAAATATTAAGAAAAAAAGGAGTGGTTGGAAAGTTTGTTGAGTTTTTTGGTTCTGGTCTTGATAATTTATCTTTAGCGGATAGAGCTACAATATCTAATATGGCACCAGAATATGGTGCAACTTGTGGCTTTTTTCCTATAGATGATGAAACAATTCGTTATTTAGAATTTAGCGGTAGAGATCATCATAGGGTTAAGATAGTAAAGGAGTATGCTAAAGATCAATCTTTTTGGAGAAATTCTAATGAACCAATTTACACCGAAACTCTTGAATTAGATTTGTCGAAACTTGAACCTTCTCTTGCTGGCCCTAGAAGACCTCAGGACAGGGTGGCTTTAACTAAAATGAAGAGTAATTTTAAAGAAAATCTAGCTTCGCTTGCTGGGGATGGGGCTTCAATTGATAATAAATTTAATGTTAATTTAACAAATTATCAACTAGGGCATGGTGATATCGTAATTGCTGCTATTACAAGCTGTACAAATACTTCTAATCCTTCCGTCATGATTGCTGCTGGTTTAGTTGCAGAAAAGGCTTTTAAATTAGGGTTAAAATCAAAACCTTGGGTTAAGACATCTCTTGCTCCTGGTTCTCAGGTAGTTACTGAATATTTACAAAAAAGTGGATTAGATAAATATTTAGATACTATGGGGTTTAATCTTGTTGGTTATGGATGTACTACTTGTATAGGTAATTCTGGACCATTAAGATTAGAAATTGAGAAAACAATTGCAGATCATAAGCTTACAGTAGCATCTGTTTTATCAGGAAATAGAAATTTTGAGGGTAGGGTTCATCCGCTTGTTCGTGCTAATTACCTTGCTTCCCCTCCGCTTGTTGTGGCTTATGCTATTGCAGGAACGGTAAATATTGATCTCGATAAAGATTCTCTTGGTAGCGATAAAAATGGTAATCCAGTATATTTAAAAGATATCTGGCCAAGTAATTCGGAGATTAAATCTTGTATTTCTTCTTCTATAACGACAGATATGTTTAAGAATAAATATAGAGATGTATTTACTGGTGATGAGAATTGGCAAAATATTCTTGTAAAAGAAAGTGACACTTACAGTTGGAGTGCAAGTAGCACTTATATTAAGAATCCACCTTATTTTGAAAATATTGACAAACCAGCGAAAGCATTGAGTGACATTAAAAATGCTAAAATACTTGCTTTGTTTGGTGATTCGATTACTACCGATCATATTTCTCCTGCTGGTTCAATAAGTAAAACTAGCCCTGCAGCTAAATTTCTTATGGATAAAGGTATTTCTCCTGGTGGCTTTAATTCTTATGGAGCGCGAAGAGGTAATCATGAAATTATGATGAGGGGAACTTTTGCTAATAATCGTATTAAGAATCATTTATGCAAAGGCGTAGAGGGGGGAGTGACTATTAACCATCTCAATGGCCAGCAAATGAGTATTTATGATGCGGCTATGGAATATAAAAATAAATCAATAGATTTGGTAATTTTTGCTGGTAAAGAATATGGAACTGGTTCATCTAGAGATTGGGCGGCAAAGGGTACTAGTTTGCTTGGTGTTAAAGCTGTAATAGCAGAAAGTTTTGAAAGAATTCATCGATCAAACTTGGTGGGTATGGGAGTTTTGCCAATTTCCTTTAAAGACGGAAAAAGATGGATTGATTTAAATTTGAATGGTGATGAAGAAATTAGTATCATAGGTATGGAAAATGATATTAAGCCTTACCAATCATTGCAATGTTTAATAAAACATAATAATGTCAAGGATGAGATTTTAGATGTCGTTTTGCAAGTTTATACTGATAATGAAATTGAGTGTATAAAGAATGGTAGTATTCTTGGTGCGGTATTAAAAAACCTAGCAAATGTTAATTAATTATATGAAAATATAAATATATAGATGAGCGAAGAGATTAAAAAATATTTACAACCAGGGAAAAATAATATAGTTTTTGTCTATCTTCTTTTTTTAGGCGGTTTAATATTTCCGATTTTATATTTTTTAGGTGGTATGTTTGCTTACGTTAACAAATCAAACAATGATAAAGTTTTGCAGACTCATTACTTATTTGCGTTTAACACTTTTTTTATTTGTGTAGTAAATTTTATATTATCACTAATGATAAATTTTGTTTTCATATTTCCATTATTGCATGTAATACTATTATCATTATTTATTATCAGAGGTATTTTCGCTCTGCAGCTATTATTTTATAATTTACCTCATTCAAATCCTTTGACTTTCTGGATTAAATGAGTATTAATTATGTTTAATTTTTGATATTATTATTTTCAGATGTTTCAAAACGTATTTCAATTTTTAAAAGATATGAGCCCACAAAAGCTGATTGCTAGCGGTTTAGCAGTTTTTGCTTTTTTTATGATATTCGGTGTGTATATAGCAAAAATAGGGTCTAGCGAATTTGCTGTGTTATATTCAGACCTTGAAATGCAGGATAGTGCTAAAATAGTTCAAGAACTTGAACGACGCAACTTGCCTTATCAAGCTGTTAATGACGGTTCTGTGATTAAAGTTAAAAAATCAGAAGTTGTTAATATTAGGCTTGCTCTAGCTCAGGAAGGTTTGCCAAATTCCGGTTCTGTTGTTGGTTACGAAATTTTTGACAAAGAAGATAGTATTGGGGCAACAAATTTTTCACAAAATATAAAACTAATAAGAGCTCTTGAAGGTGAGCTTAGTAGAACCATATCAGCTTTTGAACAAGTGGAAAAAGCTCGTGTTCATTTAGTAATGCCACAAAGGGAGATTTTTTCCAAAGAAAAAATGGAGCCAAGAGCTTCTGTAGTCTTGAAATTCAAGGGATTAAAAAGATTGGGAAAGGCGGAAATAGATGCGATAAGCCATCTTGTTGTCACTTCTGTGCCTGGTCTTGAAATGAAAGGGGTGACGATTGTTGATACAAAAGGTGTTGCGCTTAAAATTGGCTCTTCTGACGAATCTTTAGATTTTGGCGGAGGAAAAAATGAGGAAATGCGTATTGCTACTGAGGAGAGATTAAAACAGACAATTGAAAATTTGCTTGAAAGTACATTGGGAGTAGGAAAAGTAAGGGCTCGTGTTGCTCTTGATATGAACTTTGACAGAGTTGTAACTAATTCAGAGTTATATGATCCTGATAGCTCTGTTGTTAGGTCTGTTCATTCTGTTGACGAAAAAGAACAAACACCGGTTGCTAATACGGATGAGTCAGATGTTTCGGTTGCTAACAATATTCCTGGTGGATCAAGTGGTGAGGATTTTAAATCAAAATTTGCGCTTGTTGAAAAAAGTGATCAATTAACTAATTATGAAGTTTCAAAAACAGTAAAAAACCATATTTCTGAATCTGGATTAATAAAAAAAATGTCTATTGCTATTTTAGTTGATGGTCAATATACAGAAAATTTTGATACGAAAGAAATAGAGTATTCTCCAAGATCAAAAGAGGATTTAGATAAAATTGCTAATTTAGTGAAAGTTGCTGTTGGTTTTGATGAAGACAGGAATGACAAATTAGAAGTAATTAATATGAAGTTTTCTTCCGAGATGGATTCTGAAGATAATAATAATGGATGGTTAAAAGAAAATATAGCGAGTATATTCCAGACCTTAGTATTTGCTATTGTTGTTTTGCTTGTTTTAATAACAGTGATAAGACCTATCGCTCTTAAAGCATTTGAGATTAGAAAAATTAACGAAAATAAAAACCTAGAAACTGAAGATAATGGTGGTAATTTAAATTTATCAATTGATGAAAAAGAATTACTTGATTCCGATATGGATACATCTGAAAGATCTATTGATTCTAAAGCATCTTTTGACATGCTTAATAAAGTTAAGAAAGTGGTTGATTCTAGCCCGCAAGATTTAGTAAATGTACTAAGAAAATGGCTTAATGAGGGGAGTTAATGAGTGTTTTAGTTAAAGATATTGCCAGATTAAATGGAGCCCAAAAAGTAGCTATAGTGTTACTTTCTCTTTCAGATGAAGATGCTACAAAGATTTTTTCTTTGATGAGTGAAGATGAGATAGCAGAAGTATCTCATGCTATGTCTTATTTAGGTTCTGTAAGTCCTGAGGTTGTTCATTCTGTAATTTATCAGCTTAATAATGATATTACAGGAGATTCGATGTTTTTGGGTAATTTACATAATACTGAAAGATTACTTGAAAAGGTACTAGATAAGGAACGTGTTAGTGCTTTAATGGATGAAATAAAAGGTCCTCAAGGTAGAAATACATGGGAAAAATTAGCAAATGTAAATGAAGAGCTATTAGCTTTATATTTTAGAAATGAGCACCCTCAAACTGCTGCTTTAGTATTATCAAAAATTTCTCCTGATCATGCTGCTAAAGTTTTAAGTAATTTACCTGATAGTTTTGCATTTGAGATTATTTCTAGAATATTAAGTCTTAGTAATGTAAAGAAAGAAGTGCTTGAGAGGGTTGAAAAAATCTTACGTGTTGAGTTTATTAGTAGCGTAGGTAAAACGCAAAAAAATAATAGTTTTGAAATGTTGGCTGAAATATTTAATAATCTTGACAGAAGTAATGAAACTAAATTTATGAATATGTTGGAAAATAACATTCCGGATGCTGCTGCTAAAATTAAGGAAATGATGTTTACATTTGAAGATTTAGTGAAAATTGATTCTAAAGGTATACAAAGATTACTGCGTGATGTTGAAAAATCTCGTTTAACTCTTGCTTTAAAAGGCGCTTCGGAAGATTTGAAGAAAATATTATTTGCAAGTATGTCTCAAAGGGCAGCTAAAATTATAGAAGAAGATCTAATGTCTCTTGGTTCTGTAAGAGTTAGGGATGTAGATTCTGCAAGAGCTGATGTCGTTATGGCAGCTAAAGCATTGATTGATAATGGCGAAATAGATGTATCGTTGAATTCTGATGAAGAAGAGTTAGTAACATAATTTGGTTAATATTGTGAAATATAAAAAATTTATTTTAGCGGAATTTTCCAGGTCTGATGTTGTTAATTCTAATGTTTATGATAAAAGCAATCATGTGGATGATTTTATAAATGATGTAGTTTCTAAACATCTAAATTCTATTGTAGAAGAGCCTGAAACTTCTTTGTCAAACCCTGATAAAGACAGTAAGATTATAGAATTATCTAACAAAGTAATTGACGAATCATTAGAAAGGTGTAACATACCCTATGATAGTACAGTAGATAATTATTTGGTTAATGTTGAAGTAATAAAACAAGAAGAATATGATAGAGGTGTTGCTGACACAGTTTTAAAGTATCAGCCTTTGCTTGAAGATGCTTCTGAAAAAAGAAGTTTTGCAAGTTTGTTAGAGGAAAAATTATCCTTAATTGTTCCAGAACAAAATGTTAATGCACAGATTGCTAAAGTTTCGGCTGAATCAATATCTTCTATTGCAAAGAAATTACATTTGGCTTTACCAGCAAATTTTGAAGAAATTGTTATTGATGGCTTGATTTCTAAGCTTAGAAAATTTTATAAAGAAGGCGAAATTATTATTACGATACACCCTGATAGGTATGATTTTTGCCAAGAAATTTTGCAATCCAATTCAATTCCAGATAAATTTAAAGATAATTTTCATGTAATAAAAGATAGTAAAATTGGTTTAGATGATTGTAGTTTAGAGTGGCAAAATACAAGACTTGAATATAATAAAGAACAATTATCACAAGAAGTTGAAAAAATAATTGAGCAGTTGAAGACTGTTAATTAATAATTTTAGGTAAAAATGGTGGAAAAAGAAGAAGATAATAACAGAGTGGAACTAACATTAGAAGCTCTTTATGACGTTCCTGTACAAGTATCAGTTGTTCTTGGTAGTACTAGTATGTTATTGAGTAACATTTTAAAACTTGGTAAAGGTGCAGTTATAGAACTTGAACGTGCAGTTGGTGAACCTATAGATATTTATGTAAATAACAAAATTGTTGCTAAAGGAGAAATAGTTATTGTAGATGATAAGATAGGGGTAACATTAACTGAAGTTGTAGCTCAAGAAAGGGATTATAAATAGTTACTGTATAATCGCTAAATAACAGTTGATAATAAATTGTTGTTAAAAAATAAGTTAATGAATGCTACATTATAGTATAAAAAAATTTTCAATTTCTTTTAGTTATTAGATTAAATCTGTTAAGATCATTTTTAATTAAACTTAAAAATTACTGTAGTTATTAACATGGCTTATTTGCCATTTATTGAAGATCAGAAATTAGAAGAAACAGTCGGTAATGTTCTTGTGAAAGGGTAACTAGCCCTAAAAAATGTCAAAACTAAATTCAGCCGTAATGTTATAGACCCTTTTTCTATATTATTTGAAATGGGTAGTTTTAAAATCAGCTGATCAGTGGACTGCCAACTAAGAAATTTGTCAATCTAAAAAATCATTATCTAATGCAAGGGGTCTTTTTCATCAAAATATACTTGGATCGATAAAGGGCTAACAACTTCTACCAACTGGTGGAATAGTTGATATTGTTAACTATAATACTTTAAAAGGATCGGGTAAATCTAGCCTATATTCTAAGATAGAAGACTTGGTTATGTTTAAAGGTCATGTATACAAAGGTTATATAAATTTATTATATAAAAATAATCCCTAAAAAATGTAATCGATATAATATTGAATTTATATACCGCCAGATGCTATTACAGCTTGACTGCCCTGCTAATCCATTAATTAGACAGATTGATGGATATAGTTTCATGCTCTAGCAACTGGGATTGATAATGCACTAAAACAACTTTTTGAATCCATACCTCAAGTGATTAAAAAGCTAAAACCACATTAGTATTGGTTATATTATATACATTAGTAGCTATTAATGTATAGCTTAACTTCTGCAGATGAATGTTGGGGTTAGAGAGAAAAATAATGAAAATAGAATTTATTAATTTCTAAACAAAAATTGGATATATTAAAGGAAAAAAATTTATAGATACATTGGAATCTAAAAAATCAATAAACTATAGAAGAGAATGACAAATAGGTTGCCAAAATATCTAAGGATATGATTATCTTATCGCATTATTCAAGAAATAATTTTCTATTCGCTGGTTTAGTAGTGATATTTTGAGATTTTTTATCAATGCTTTTTTGATCATAATTAGGATGATGATCAAAAGTGTTTTTCAGATAATCATCAATCTCTTCATTTAATTTATGGATTTTTTCTCTGAAAAAATGATCTGCACCATTAATCATACGATAATCTATTTTTATATGTTTTTGCTTTGATAATTTTTGTGCTAATTCATGCACAGATTCTTCCGAAACAACGCTGTCTAGATCACCTTGCATGATTAATCCAGGTGTTGGACAAGGTGACAAAAATGAAAAATCATATTTATTAACAGGAGGAGAAATTGTCAAAAAATGGGTGATTTCCGGTCTTCTCATTATTAATTGCATAGCAATCCAAGCCCCGAAAGAAAAACCAGCTATCAGATTAACATTAGCAAGAGGATTATTTAATTGTAACCAATCAAGAGCTGTTGCAGCATCAGTCATTTCCCCGACGCCGTCGTCAAACTTACCGATAGATTTACCAACACCACGAAAATTGATTCTAAGTACTGTAAAGCCATTATCAACTAATGTTTTGTATACGTTATAAACAACTTTATTATTCATGGTGCCGCCGTATAGCGGATGTGGATGAAGAACAAGTGCTATTGGTGCTTTAGGGTTGTTTGATTCAGTATATCTACCCTCTATACGTCCCGCTGGACCGTTGAAAAAAACCTCAGGCATCTTACTAATTATATATTATTTTTTATTTGTAGATCGTAGTCTATTACTATTTTCAATAAAAGACAATAGACTTATTAAAATACTTATAGCTTTTTTCAAAAAAATAATACCTATCTCGAATTAAGAATCTTGATGTTTAAAAGTTATTAAATAGTAATTAATACTAGACTAGATTAGAATTTTGTTTATTATATATAATTAAAATAATATTAAAAATGTGTGATTATATTTTGTGCATATTAAGTAAAAAAATGATCTTAAGAAATTTTTCAGCTCTATTAGCAATTATTTTTATAAATTGGCTTAGCTATGCTTTAGCTAGTGATCCAAATTATATGGCAATTATTCAACAACAATCCGAAGAAATAAAATTACTAAAAACTCGTATTGATAAACTTGAGCAAACAGTCAATATCACGCAATCAAATATTTTGGCATCTGAAGTTACCGAAGATCAGAAAGGAAAATTATCTTTTGAGCAAGAAACTAACTTAAAACAACAAACAGAAGATAAAAAATTATTTTTTCAAGAAAATGGTTTAGATCAAGTTAAATCTGAATATGATACAGCCCTCTCATATTTAAAAGATGGTAAATTTGATGAAGCAGAACAAAAATTTGCCGTCTTTATTCAAAATCACCCAAAGCATAAACTTAAGGAAAATGCTATGTTTTGGTATGCAGAAAGTTTTTATCTCCGTAATAATTTTAATCAATCAGCAATTAACTATTTAAAAGCCTATAAAGAATATCCTAAGGGTTCTAAGGCCTCTGATGCTTTGCTGAAATTATCTCTTTCTTTGGGTAATCTAAACAAATCTAAAGAAGCTTGTAGTGTTTTAGATAAATTAGATGCAGAATTCCCAAAAAGATCAGCTAATTCTTTAAAAAGATCTAATGAAGCAAAAATTAAATTTAAATGTACAAATAAGTAATAATAATTAATTAAAAATAATGACTGATATTCTAGAAGAAATATTGAACGATGAAAAAGATGCAAAAAGATTGGAAATATTTAGAAAAATTTTGCCAATTATAATAATACTCACGATCGTCACTGCTATTTTTATGGCTGGATATAATTGGTTCTCAGAATCAACAACTCTTCATAATCAAGAAATAGGAGATTCATTTGTTCAGCTGGTTTCTGGTGACTATAAGGATAAGAAGCTAGTAAATAGCTTACTTGAAGAGATCACTATTAATAGTGAAAATAAATTATCAGAATTAGCTTCCTTAAAATTAGTTAATACAGAAGTTCAACTTAATGATATTACAAAGGCTACTGAATTACTTGAAAATATAATAAATAAAAAAGAATATTCTGATATAACAAAATCTTACGCAAGAATTTTATATATTAGTCTTATTCTGGATATAGATAATTTAACTATTAGCCAAGAAAACAAATCAAGAGAATATTTACAATATTTTAATAAAGATTCTCAGGTTTTTTATGCAACAGCTACTTTATTAAAATCATTATTTTACTTTAAAAAGAATGATTTTAATTTTGCAAAACAATATGCATCAGAAACACTAAAACTTTCAAGAGCATCAGCGGTTATAAAAGAACAGGCAAAAGCAATTATTACTCTGATTTCTATAAAAGAATCGAGTTAGAATATTATATAGGTACGATTATGAAAAATTTCTTAGCATTCTTACTGTCTCTATTTTATTTAGTTTCATGTGATAGTATAGGCAGCTCAAAGGTAAAAAATCTTGTTGACCTAACACCAAAACTTGAAGTTGAAGATCCAAAGCAACCATTATTTTCAACGGGAAAAAAAGACCTATTTAAAGAAAAAACATCTCATTCTTATAAGATTTCTAATAAAGCAATTATAGCAGAGCCAGCTATTGCTAAAGGCGTGATGTATAATGTTGATAAACAGGGTTTTGTCAATGCATTCTCACTGAAAGAAAAAAAAATATTATGGAGTAAAAATATATCTGGTAGCGAAGTAGATAAATATTTTCATTCTGGGGGGATCTTATTTAGTGATGATAAGCTATACATTACTTATGGCTCACGGAATTTAGTTATCATGGATGCATTAACTGGAAATGAGATTATAAGAAAAGAATTTCCTGATATACTAAGAAGCAAACCAGTTATGGTAGATGATAAATTATTGTTGGTTCAAACTACTAGCAATCAATTAGTAGCTTACAATGTAAAAAATTCTAAGTTGCTTTGGATGCATGAAGGTGGTATAGAAATCATTTCTTCGAAAAATCAAATTCATCCGATTATACATAACGGCAAGGTGCTAGTAAGTTATAGCTCAGGTGAGGTGGTATATATTGATGCAACTAATGGCTCTGAATTATGGCGTTATAATTTATCTAACTCTGAACTTGGATTACCAAATTTTGAACCCTATGTTATTATAACTAAACCTATTATAAGCGGTGACTTTACGTATTTTGCCACTAGTAACGGAAAAATAATCAAGCTTAATTTAAATAATGGTCAAGAAGTTTGGACAAAAATTGCCGAAGATATTCAATCTATGATTTTACATGATAATAATTTGATAATTACAAATAATGCAAGACAAATTGCTTTACTATCAGTAACTAATGGCAAAGTACAATGGGTTGGTGATCTTATTTCCACAAAAGAACGCATGTCTAAAAAACCCAAAACTGTTAGTTTTTTAAATCCTTTTGTTGTAAAAAACGGCAATATTTATACAATAAATGTCATAGCTTCAAATGGCGAACTTTATCAATTTACCACAAACAATTCAGGTGAATTACCAAAAGAAGCCCACATTTCTTTGGTTGATAAAAATATAAAATATTACTGGATATCTTGCTGTAATGGTATAATACACATGATTTTAGATAGAAAAGTAAGATTTTAGTTCTTATCTACATAAGCATAGTTTCAAAGATTTTTAAATTTCACTTCAGCAAATTAGGAAGTTTATTTGTTATAAACTAGATTTCATATTGAAAATCAATTTGACAACAAATATCATTATTACCAGAGTTTTTGCATATTTAAGTTATTTTCTGCAACTTAAATATAACTTCGCAGCTCGCGATGTCTAAGGTATGGAATTCAGAAAATTCTATGTAGGAATGCTTTGTATCAACCTAAATGGTATCCTCGAAGGGTTGGGGAGACGATGACGTATGTCCAAGGTTTTAAATAAATTTAAGACCTAAAGGTTGTCGTAGCTGAATTTCTACAGTTTTTCTGCTTCCCGACCACCAATCAATCAAAGGATACTTTTTCTAAAAAAGAAGGGTTGATTTTTATAAAAATCAACCCTTCTTTAATAAAATAATTTATTTTATTAAATTGTTTTAGGTTATTTTATTTATTTTTTGTTGTACAAGATTAGTAGAAGGATGTAGATTAGTTTAAAAAAATATATAATTAAAAATGACAGTAATCACAAGATTTGCCCCTTCTCCCACTGGTTTCTTACATATTGGTTCTGCTAGGACAGCTTTATTCAATTATTTATTTGCTAAAAAAAACAAAGGGAAGTTTTTATTAAGAATTGAAGATACAGATAAAGAAAGATCAACCAAAGAGGCAACATTAGCTATTTTGGAATCTATGAAATGGCTTGATTTAAATTACGATGCTGAAGTGGTATATCAATCAAAAAGAGCCTCAAGACATCAAGAAGTAGCTCTTAATCTTGTAAAACAAGGTAAAGCTTATTTATGTTTTTCATCACAAGAAGAAATTGCTATTTTACGTGAAAAAGCATTAGCTAACAAAGAACATTTTATTTTTCATAGCCCATGGAGAGATGTAGATGTTGCAAATCATCCAAAGGATATAAAACCTGTAATCAGACTAAAAGCACCAAAAGAAGGAGTTACAATAGTAAGAGATCTTCTTCAAGGCAATGTAGCAGTTCAAAATTCACAATTAGATGACATGATTTTACTTCGTAGTAACGGTAGCCCTACCTATATGCTCGCAGTTGTTGTTGATGATCATGACATGGGTATTACGCATATTATAAGAGGAGATGATCATTTAAGCAACGCCCCTCGCCAGCAAATTTTATACGAAGCATTAGAGTATAATATACCATCTATGATTCATATTCCTTTGATTCATGGTCCTGATGGAGCAAAATTATCAAAAAGACACGGCGCCCTTGGCACTGAAAGTTACAAAGATATGGGTTATTTACCAGAAGCCCTGTGTAATTATTTGCTAAGACTTGGCTGGGCGCATGGTGATGACGAGATCATCCAAAGAGATAAAGCTATAGAATGGTTTAATATTGAAGGTCTTGGGAAATCCCCAGCAAGACTTGACTTTAAAAAAATGAGATTTTTAAATGCTTATTATTTGAGACAAAAAACTGATATAGAACTTAGCGATATAGTAATTAATATGATTGAAAAAGATCATAAAATATCTGATATTTCAAAAAATAATATTTTAAAAGCTATTCCTAGCTTAAAAACAAGAGCAGAATTATTGGTAGAATTAAGACAAATGTCTATGATGTATATTGTAGATTTTCCAATCAATATTACAGAAGAAGCTAAGCAAATAATAGCTAACATTAGTGACACTCTGTTAAAAGATATAACCACATCCCTTTTTGATCTTAAACAATTTGACAAAAACTCAATTCAAGAAAAATTGAAAGAACTTGCAGAAAAAAATGATATGAAGCTTGGTGAATTAATGAATTTTATTAGAGCTTTTATAGCTGGTGATGTTAAGTCTCCAAGTGTTTTTGAAATGATTGAAATTTTAGGTTTAGAAAATACGCTTCATAGACTAAAAAAATTGATATAAATATCTAATAAAACATGATAAAAGAATATCTCTCAAGAGACCTCGATCTTAATAAGTTATATAATACTTATCTTATTAGTGTGGATAACCCTGATTCTGCAATGAATGAAGTTTTAGAATTTATTAGTAGCAGTTTTTATCAGCACCAAAACACTATAACTCATCCAGATTTTATGCTTGTACAAAAAATGGAAGGGAATGTAAAAAATATATCAGTTGAGCAAATAAGAGCTTTGAAAAATTTTTTAAATAAAACTTCTATTATTTCTGGTTGTAAAACTTCTATCATCTTTGGTGCAGATCAAATGAATATAAACGCAGCAAATTCTTGTTTAAAGCTACTTGAAGATACATCTAAAGATACATATATTTTTCTTATCACTAATAATGTTGCTGCTATTTTACCTACTATACGCTCAAGATGTGCAAAAATTAAATATAATTATCTTGGCGTTAATACCAGCTATTTTGATAGTAAAAATAGAAAAATTGCAGATTATTACATAACACCATTACTTAATACAACTAAAATTGATGAGCATTTATCATATCTTAAAGCCTTTGCATCAAAAGATAGAGATTTGTGGGTTGATTTTACGACTAATATTCAAAACTTAATTCTAAGAATTTGTAAAAAAGTAACTAATCATGATATTTTATTATCACCTCTTGAGATGCAATTTTTAACTCAAATAATGCCAATTTCAATAATCAATATTACTAATAAATATGACGAATTGGTAAAATTAACCGAAGATACCATTAATTTTGATCTTGACCTAAGAGCTGGTTATATTTCATTAATCAAAAGCATGAATTAATTAAAGAGCAAGTTTAGGAAATCAACTAAACTGCTTTGGCTATATGTAGGTGATGGTGATACCTTTAAGACACTCTCGTGTTTAAAGATGGGCGGGTGCCTTAAGAATAAAAAGATTATAAACTCTTTGATGAAGATAGAAGCTGAAACATATCAAAAATATTGAAAACCAAATACAGTAAATCATAGGTCTATAATATATTATTGCGTGGATGGTTGAGCCGTTTATTTTACTTATACTAGCTACCATATCATGTGTTAGATAGGAGTAAATGTCAGATTCTTGTGATAGGGTATTTTCAATTTTATATAGTCTATTTTCAGGTCTTAATACTACTATATTTCCATTATTATCTTGAACAGAGAACTCGGCTATTTGTCTATAATATACTTGTGTATCACTAAATTTTATATTATTTAATTTTACTGAAAAAGATTCGTTTGTAACTAGATCTCCAATTTTACCAATAAATTCTATTTCCTTTGCAAAAAGAACATTGGTAGTTATGGCAAATGCTAGTAACCCTAAGCTAAAATGTCCAAGGATTAGTGATAATTTGTTGATAGCAATGGATTTATTAAAATATTTAGTTTCAATTAATGCTAAATCAATCATTTGGGTCATTAATAATAATGAAGCGAATAATATACATGCGCTAATAATACCAAATTCTATATTATTATAATAAATAACTAATATAAATATGGAAGGGACTAGTAAATAAATTAGTTTTCGAAAAAAGCTGATTTTCTTATGAAAATATGGTGCTATAGATGCTATTAACATTAAAGGAATAAAAATGGGAACGAATATTTTATGAAAATATTCTGGATCAATTGCTATATCATTATTATGAAAGAAAGAATGATATATTGGATATATTATTGCAATAAATAAAGATAACAGTGCGGTTAGCCATAAAATATTACCAGTGATAATAAATTTCTCAGCTATTGTTAGTGAAAAATTATTTTTAGTATTTTCTTCTATAAGGTTTTGTTTTTTTCTTAATATAAAAGCTATTATTGGTAAAAAAGTTAAAATGCTGCAGATAACAAATAAATAAAAACCTCTTTCTGCAGAAAAAGCGAAGCTATGAACGGAGCTGATTATACCGCTTCTTACAAAGAAAAGACCATATAAAGTGAGTAAAAATGATAAAAAAGAAGTGATAACACTCGAGTAAAAAAACTTTCCTGATTTTTTAGTAATTGTTAAAAAATGATGTAATGCAATACCTGCAATCCACGGCATTAGAGATATATTCTCCACAGGATCGAAGAACCAGTATCCTCCCCATCCTAGCTCTCTGTATGCCCACCATGAACCAAGACCTATACCAGCTGTAAGTAGAAGAAGAGCTAAGCTTGAAAGATGAAAGCTGGTTTCTAGTATCATTTTTCTATCTTTGGGATTTAACAATAATAAAATAGCATTCACGTAAATAGTGACGTAAGTTACGTAACCCATATACAATAATGGAGGATGAATTGAAAGAGCTTTATCTTGAAGAACAGGATTCAAACCAAGGCCTTGATCCGGTATAAATTTAAAATTATCGAATGGGTTGGAAGTAAAATATATAAAAAATAAGAACAATATTTGAATAAATGCCAGAATAGCTATTTGTAAATTTTTGGTATTCACTTTATATTTTGTAATTTTTAAATATATAGAACTAATAAAGCTTAGCATGCTTGTATATAATAAAATAGATCCCTCATGGCTTGCCCAGCTACCAGCAACTTTGTAAATTAATGGTTTGATAGTGCTGGAATTCAAAAAAACATTTTTTACTGAAAAGTTGGAGCTAACAAAGGCAAATACTAACAAAAAAAAACAAAGAATTATGGCAGCACTACTTATCCAAAAAACATAGGATTTATAGTGTTTTTTGGTAAAAATTGCTAAAATTGAACTAGCAATGGAAAAAATTAATAATGAATTGCCAACAAGACTAATCACTGTAATTATCCTTGTTTCTTTGTAGAAAAATATTTAAAAATTTTATTTTGTTTTGAGTTTTCTTTTTTACAACTATTTTTAAGTAGTCAATAATAATAAACTCTCCTTGATTTGGGATTCTTTTCATTTCATTAATTACAAAACCAGCTATTGTTGTAGCTTCTGTTTCTGGTAAATCCCAGTTTAATTCACGATTGACGTCTCTAATTGATACTGATCCATCAATTATATACTCATCTTCAGATTTTTTGGTGATTTTATTGTGAGCATGATCATGCTCATCATATATTTGACCAAAAACTTCTTCTATAACATCCTCCATGGTTATAATTCCTTGCAGATCTCCGTACTCGTCAACCACGCAAGCTAAATGGCATTGACCATCTTTGAAGAGCTGGAATTGTTGAATAACTAGGGCATTATCTGGAACGAATAACGGGGTTTTAAGTAGAGAGCGGATGTTAATATCTTTTGCTTCGGTGCTTGTTCCATGTATTTTTCGTAACAAATCTTTGATATGTAGTATACCAATTATATTATCCGGTGTTTTTTCCCATATTGGAATTCTAGTGTGGTTAGATCCAAGTGATGTTTTGAGGAGTTTTTCAATTGGCGTATCAATATTGATGGCAAATATCTTGCTTCTGTGAATCATAATATCAGCAGTCACCATGTTTCTTATATCCAAAATTCCACCAAGCATGTCCCTGTCATCTTTAATTACGTTACCTTCGTGCATATGGTGTTCAATGACGCCACGTACTTCATCTGCAGCAGAAACTTCATGTTTTAAATTGATGCGAAAGATAAAACAAAAACATTTTACTATGTAAGCAAGTAAAATATTTAATGGTTTAAATAATTTTAAGAGTATTACAATCGCAGGTGCTACAATTAATGCAATTTTTTCTGGTTTTGCCACGGCAATAGCTTTTGGTACTACTTCTGAAAAAACTATAATTACAAATGACATTACTATTGAAGAAATTATAGTCCCTAATTCATAGCCTAGAATGTCTATAAACAAGCTGGTTGCAATTGTTGTGCATAAAGTATTAGATAGACTGTTGCCAATTAGTAACGTACTAATTACTTTATCTTTGATTTTAATAATTTGCAGAACTATTATGGCTCTTTTATTACCTTCTGATCTTATCTTGTGTAATTTTCCTGGAGTACAAGCTGTTATTGAGGTTTCTCCGGCTGACATTAAAGCGGCGAAAACCAGTAGCGCTATCATTAAGAATATAAGAAAGAAAAACATTTGTATTTATTTATTGAAAAAATCATTTACTAGAATTTAATTTAGTTGATAATATCTCCTTTTGACAAGGTTTTTCTACAAAAATAGTGGTGAAATTATCTAATTAGCACTTTAAATACTAAATAGTATTAATTATTATCAAGCTAATAATTAATTAATAAAAATAATAGGTACAAATATAATGTCTGATGAAAATGAGCTAAATGACCTTCTGCAAACAAAAAACATTACAAAAAGAGCTACTGTAGAAGCATTAGAACAAATTCTATATAAACCAATACCAGTGCTAGATCATGGTTTTGTAAGGGTAGTGGATTATATGGGAGATGATAGCGCCGTAGTTCAAGCTGCAAGGGTTTCTTATGGGCGTGGAACAAAAAAAACTTTGCAAGATAAGGGCTTGATAAACTATTTGATTAGACATCGTCATACTACGCCTCTTGAGATGTGTGATATAAAATTTCATATTAAATTGCCAATTTTTATTGCAAGGCAGTGGATTCGTCATCGTACAGCTAGTGTAAATGAATATTCTGCTAGATATTCGATATTGAGTAATGAATTTTATTTACCAGATATCGCTCAGCTCGCTCCACAATCTTCTATTAATAAACAGGGGAGGGGTGAAAATGTTTTGCCAGAAGATGTCGCTTCAAAAGTGCTTGCAACAATAAAAGAAGACTCGCTTAGATGTTATAATAATTATGTTATAATGATGAATGAAGATGATAAGGGTAATATTATTAATAAAGATAATATTGGTATTACAAGAGAATTAGCGAGAATAAACTTAACTCTCAATCATTACACTGAATGGTATTGGAAAATTAATTTACATAATTTACTTCACTTTCTTTCTTTGAGGGCTGATAGTCATGCTCAATATGAGATTAGAGTTTATGCTGAAGCTATACTTGAGGTTGTGAAAGCTTGGGTTCCATTTGTATATGAAGCATTTAATGAACATAGAATAAATGGTGCTAGTTTGTCTAAAACTGGTCTGGAAATTATACGAAAAATGATTAAAGGAGAAAAAGTTGATCAAGAATCAAGTGGTATGAGCAAAAGGGAGTGGGAAGAAATAATGGCGAAATTTAATTAGTAGTTTGAAAGATCTGAAATTATTTAATATATATCTTTTTTGTGGATTAAATATTAATTTATTTAACCTGAGATTATTTTAAAAAAGCACAGTAATAATGAATAAGGTGGTAGTAATTTGTGGTCCAACAGCTGGTGGTAAAACGCAGTTTGCTCATTTTTTGGCAAAAGAACACAAAGGGGAGATAGTTAATGCAGATTCGATGCAATTATATAAACAATTACCTATAATTACATCTTCTCCATCTTTTGAATTAACATCAGAGATACCTTATCATTTATATAATTTTCTTGACGTTGAGTCTAATTATTGCGTTGCTGAATATGCAGTAATTGCAGCAAAAAAAATTAGAGAAATTTCTACACGTTCTATTTTGCCTATAGTAGTTGGTGGTTCCGGTATGTATATAGGCGCTTTAATCAATGGTTTTAGTGTTATACCGAATATAGATCCAGTGATAAGAGAAAAAGTAAGGGGGTTGCAACAAAATATTTCTTCTGAAGATTTTTTTAATTTGCTAAAAGATTCTGATCCTCATTTTTCTTCTATTCTTCATGTCCAAGATTCTCAAAGAATTGCTAGAGCATATGAGGTATATTTGCAAACTGGTAAATCCATATCTTTTTATCAAAAAAGCAATAGCAAATTGTTGGATGAGTTTATTTTTGAAGTCATAGTACTTTTGCCAAATAGAAGTTTTCTATATTCTATGTGCGATGAAAGATTAGAGCAGATGTTTAAAAATGGTGCTATTGAAGAGGTTGAGAAGGTAATTACTAAAAACCAAAATATAAAAACTCCTGCTATGAAGTGTTTAGGAGTTCAGGAAATTATATCTTACTTAAAAGGTGATGTTTCAAAAAATGAAGCATTAGAAAAAGCTCAAACAAAAACTAGACAATATGCGAAACGTCAAATCACTTGGTTTAAGAATCAAATCAAAGAAAAGAAAGTGTTGGAATTTTCAAACCATGAAGAATATAAGAAAGTTTTAAAAATGGTGAGCCCGCCGGGATTCGAACCCGGGACAACCTGATTAAAAGTCAAGTGCTCTACCAGCTGAGCTACGGGCTCATTATATAACTCCAATATAAGATAAATTCTAGAATCTGTCTTACATGTAAGTTAAATTTTTACTCACCAATGTTTTAATTCTTAATATTATTTTGTAAATAGAATAACATTGCTACCTAATTGTTTGATAAGCTTTAGTGAAATAACTTACAAAATGTGTTTTACTTTATCGTGCAAAAACTATATTATGTCAACAACTATTTTTTTAGAAAGGGATTAAATTTTAATGGATTCTGATGTTGTAGTAATAATCCCTGCAAGAATCTCTTCTACGAGGCTAGAGAGAAAAATTTTGCAAATGATCGGCGATAAAACAATGATTGAGCATGTTTTGTTTAGAATTCAAAGAATAAAGGTTGCCGCTATTTATGTTGCGACCGATTCAGACGAGATATATTCTTTAGTTAATGAAGCTGGATTTTCTGCCGTGATGACGGATAAAAATTGTTTAACTGGTACTGATAGAGTTTATGAGGCATTTAAAAAGATACCTAATAACGATAAAATAAAATATGTTATAAATGTTCAGGGCGATATGCCCTTTGTGGATGAGTTGGTAATATTAGAAATAATAAAAGCTTTAAAAAGCAATAAATTTGATATAATGACTTCTGTTGTAAAAATTGGCAAGGATATTGCTGACTCGCAATCGAATGTTAAGGTAGTGGTAGATAAAGACAATAAAGCGTTATATTTTTCTAGATCTCTTGTACCAAGTGGTGGTTCTGAATTTTTGTATCATGTCGGAATCTATGGTTTTAGCGTCCAAGCTTTAGAAAAATTTATATCGCTAGAACAAACTGAGAATGAAAAAGCTGAAAATCTGGAGCAGTTGAGAGCTCTGGATAATGGCATGACGATAGGAGTATGTAATTCTAGGGAAATTCCAATTTCGGTAGATACTAAGGATGATTTAGAGCGAGCAAGGGGTTTTTGGCAATCAATTCTCAATAATTAAATTAGAAGCAATTGTACATAATTAGGCACATTAAACTTATGAATATTAAAAATGTTATTTTAGCAAGTTTTTTAATTTTTTCTTTTAGCGTGGTAAAAGCTGAAACAAGAATTAAAGATATCGCCGTTGTTGAGGGTGTTCGTGAAAATTTACTAGTTGGTCAAGGCTTGGTGGTGGGTCTTAGCGGCACTGGTGATGATTTGAAAAATGCTGTATTTACAGAGAAAGGTTTAACAGATTTTCTTGAGCGTCTTGGAGTTAATGTTCAGGGTTCTACAATTAAAACCAAAAATATTGCAGCAGTAACTGTTACGGCTAATTTCCCTCCTTTTGCTCGTCAAGGAACTAGGATTGATGTAAAAGTTAGTGCTCTTGGTGATGCAAAAAGTTTGCGTGGTGGGACTTTGCTTGCTACTCCTCTTCTTGGAGCTGATGGTAATGTTTATGCTGTTGCCCAAGGTGCTGTTGCTTTGTCTGAATTTACCCCTTCTTCCGCAGATGTAAAAACAAGATCAAGTTCGGTGGAAACAAATGGTTATATTCAGAGTGGTGGTATTGTTGAAGCTGAAATAGATTTTAACTTTACTGATATGCAGAATATTAAATTTTCATTATATTCTCCGGATTTTAGCACAGCTATTGCTGTTGCAGATGTTATAAATAATAATATTCCTGGTAATACAGCTAATGCTCTTGACGCGGCTACCGTAGAGGTTGTGGTGCCTAATTTTCGCCAAACTGAGGTAATTCAATTTATTGCAGAAATAGAGAGTCTTAATATAACGCCTGACTATAAAGCTAAGATCGTTATTAACGAGTCTACAGGTACTGTTGTGATCGGGGATAAGGTTCATATACGTCCTGTGGCTATTGCGCAAGGTAATTTGATAGTTAGTGTTGGTCAACTTGATTTTGATGAAAAACTATCACCGACATTACCTGAAGCTAAAAGGGATTTAATCAATAGTTTTGTGGATCAGAGACGTGGTCGCGCTGTTCAACAATTTAATGAGAGCGCAACTTTAAGCGAGCTTGTGTCTGGGTTAAATAAGCTGGGTGTATGGCCTCGTGATATTATAAATATTTTATATAATATGAAATCAGTAGGGGCTCTAGATGCCGTTATTGAGGTTAGGTAGTTATGGCTGTTGTAACAAATACATTGGGGGGTAATTTATATAGGGATCTGAAGCCTAAAGATTATTTTGGTCAGATAGATAACAGTAAAAAATTACAATCTAATAAAGTTGAGAGTTCGAAAAGTTTTCATAAAGTTTTGAAACAAGATTTTGGGAAATTGAATGTAAATGTTGAGGCTCAAGGAAAGGGTGGCGCTGTCAAAGAATTGCAAGCGCAAAAATTTTCAGCAGAAAAAACTGACGATGGCACGGATTTTGCTCTTAAAAGATTATCGGAAGATTATGAAAAACAAATTCTAGGGATTATGTGGAATCTAGTTTTTGATTCTATGAATAAAAATTTTGAAGGTGGTCTTGGCGAAGAAATTTTTCATAAAGAATTAGTTAACGAGATGGTTAAACTTTCTAATACCGGTGAAATGGGTGAAATAGCTAACAGCATATATTTAGATCTCTGTGATAAAGTTAAAAACGATCCGCTTTAACTTGTAATTAGTGGTTAGATTTTAAATCACCAAATGTTTGTTTTGTATAATTGAATTTAAAAAATACTAAAAATAATGTTCTCGGTAAAAAAAACAGTAACTCAAGCATCTATAATGAAAAAGCTTAGCAAAGCTTCTGTTTATCTTGTTGATGCTATTAAAGATGAGAATAAAGTTTTGGAGAGTGGTAATCTTTCACTTTTAGAAGTGGCTTGTGAAAAAAAAGTTAAGTATTTACAGGAATTTAGTGATTCTCAGGAGGAGCTTTCTAATTTTATGGATCATGGTAAAATTGATCAATCTGATCCAATCTTGCTAGAGTTGAAGAAAGTGTTTTTAGAGATTGATAAAGTAAATAAAAGAAATGAGATTCTTTTACGTGCGAATATTGAGGCAACTAATAGAATAATTGAGTTTTATAAAGAAGCTCAAAAAAATAAAGTTACAAAAAATTATGGATATAATAGTCAAGGTAATATAATTGTTTCGAAAGATTTAGAAAAAGTTATGCCTTCTATTAGTTTGAATAATAAAATTTAAGGTTAAATATAATGGGTAAAGTAGCTGCTGATTCTTTAAGAAATGCAAGGGTAATTACAGATACAGTGGGTAGAAATATAAACAACATTCAGCAGCCTGGCGCAAAGGCTTTGGATAGTTCAATAAATATAAGTCCAGTTGGAAAAAATGGTGCTTATAGGACAAGTGTTATAACTACTAGAAGGGACGATCCTTTTAAAGAAAAAGTTTTTTTCTCTGCTATTAGCTCTGCTTCTGAGACTGAAGTTAAAGCTGTTTCTTTGTCTTTTCTTCAGCAGTCAATAAATAGTGCTTCTGATGTTCAGAAGTCTAGAATTGTAGATGCTGTAACTCAATTCGTTGCTAAAAGTAAATCTGTTACAGCTGTTAAAGATGTTTCCATAAAGAAAGCTTTTATTGATCAAGGTAATGCTTTGGCTGATACTCTTAGCAATGCAACGGATCAAGTTAATAATTTAAGAATAGATGCTGATGCTAATTTAAAGCAAGGAATAAAATCATTGAATTTAAGTCTTGATCAGTTATATTTGTTAAATCAAAATATTATGAAGAGCTCTCCTCCTCTTTATCTGTATGATCAGAGAGATCGATTAATTGCCGATATATCAAAAAAGTTAGCAGTGCAAGTCTATTACGGTCTTAATGGTATTGCAAATTTAAATATAAAAGGCAGTGGGCAGGAATTATTGAGTGCAACTGGTAGAGCTGAATTTTCTTATCCAGGTGCAAATCCTAGTGATCTTCTAAATAATGGAAAGATACCAGAAATAACAATTACAAAAATTGCTAAAGATGGTAGCAGGGATAGAGTAATTTCTGCTCCTACTGTTATTGTTGGTGGTAGTGATAATTTATCTCGTAATGGTATGAAAGGTGGTCAAATTGAGGGCTGGATTAATTTGCGAGATGTTGAATTACCTAAATCTGGTGATGCAATTAAAAGCTTGGCGCAAGGAGTAGCGAAAGCTGTTAATGGCGTGCATAATAATGGGAGTACTTATCCTCCAAAAACATTTTTCAAAGGTTATCAATCTATTTTGGCTTCTCAGGAGCTTGATTTAAAAGGAAAAGTAACTTTTTTTGCGATTGATCCAGAAGGCAATCAGTTAAAAGGGGGAGCTGGGGTTCTTAACCCTGCAACTATTGATTTTGCTGAATTAAAAGGTAGCGGAGTTGGTGGAAAAGCAACAACTCTTGATGTTGTAAATGAGATTAGTCAGAAACTTAATTCTAATTATGCAGCTCAGCGTGCGGCGCTTGGTAGTATAGGTGATGAAAAAGGTCAATATTTGATTAATAATATGCAGCTTGCAGGGATGAGCGATATAGGAGATGATGGTCGTTGGACTTTTGATCTTGATCTTCAAGGCAATGCATATTTTGGTAGTAAAATTGAGGTTATTTCTGTAACAAGAGATCCTGATGGCGACAATCAACAAGCAGCAGATTTGCCCCCAGAATTTACTTTGGGTAAGTCTGTAGATGCTAGGACTAACGGACCAATTACTTTAGGTGGTTTTAAGAATGGAGAGAATAAAGTACAAGTAAAAGTTAAGGTTACTGGTGATAATGGCGTTGTGGAGAAAGGTACTGTAACTTTTGTAGTGAATAGAGATAATGTAAAGTTGAATGGGCGTGTAGCATATAAAAATCCTGACGCACCTATCGTTGGAGATGATGGATTTACTACAACTGGAATTCAATCTCATTCAGGTGTTGCGAAGGCGATGTTAGTAGATAAGAACGGAAGTGAAATAACCGATCCATCTAGTAGCGAAGAAGGTTATTTAGTAATTCAGACTAATATTCCGGAGTATCGTATTGCTATCCAAAATGGTGATCTTAATGATAATTCTATTCAATCTGGTAATTTTTCAACTTTATTAGGGTTGAATAATTTTTTTGATTTTGATGAAGTAACTGGCAAAATTGCTGTGAGTCAAGAGATTAATGATGACCCACAGAAGCTAGCAACAGGTATGGTTACTTTGAATAAAGAAAATACTGTTAAAGTGCAAGTGGGCGATAAGGCGGCTAGTGCGGATTTGATATTTAATAATAATTTTACAGCTGGCGATACAATAACTATCGCTGGACAACAATTTACTTTTGTTGCTGCTGGACTTCCTGTTAATCAGAATGAAGTTTTAATTTCTGGAGTAAATCTTGCTGGTTCATTGCAAAATTTAGTAAATCAGATCAATGCTAATCCTGCATTTACTTTTGCTGCTAAAATGAATGAGAATGGTTCTATAAAACTTACTGCTAGAGAGAAAGGTACATCTGGTAATAGTTTACAAGTGACAGCCACGTTCACTGCACCAAATACAATGAATAGATCTGATGTTCCTAATCCTGTTTCTTTCGAAGGCGGTGAGGATAAAGAGACAGAAGTTACAATAGCTAGCTATAGTATAGGTTCTGGTTCTGTAGAAGTGCTTAAAAATATGCAGAATCTATCAACAACTATGTTAGATTTTACTGGTCTTGGTAGCGCAAGTGGGGAGTTTAACTCTACTATAGAGGAATTCGCAACAACAGTTTCAGCTGCTTTATCTAGCCAATATAATGAAGCAAAGGCGTTGAATGGTGTGGAACAAGGTGCGCTTGAGCTTTTAAGCGATGAATTGAATAGGCTTTTCGCTCCTGATTTTTATGAGGAATTTTCTAAACTTTCGGAAAATAAACAATATATGACGGCAATTGCTAGTTACGGAAAAATGGTGCAGAGTATATTAGATAGGGTTTTTGATCTATTATTTGCTCGCTAAAAATTTAATTATAATTAAAAAATAAGGATTATTATGAGTGTAGGTGACATATTAAGCAGAACACCTTCTGCTATATCAAATGGTAATATTGGTGCTAATGTTCAAAAATTAGGAAAAGATCTTGCAGCTGCATCTTCTGATTTGTTAAATGATGCAAAATATTCTTCAAGAGCAGATCTAGAATCATCTGGTCTTGATGGAATGTATGATTCTTTGCAGTCTACTATTGCAAGATGTAACGTGTATGAGATAACTACTACTAGTGCTGAGACAAAGCTTACGGCAAAAAAAATAGCACTAGAAGAGATAGGTGTTATTATGAGTAATGTTAATGGTGATGCTAGTAAGGATGATGCATCTACTGGTATTACTAGACCAGAAAAAGCAAATGCAGCGTTGGTAAAAATAGCAAATATTTTAAATAGAAGAATAGATGGGGAATATATTTTTGGTGGTAAAACCTCTGATAAAGCTCCAATAGAAGGTGATATAACAAAATTAAATGACAAAAATTTTACAAAAGTTGATCCTGCCGTAGAGTTAATTAATGTATCAGACAATATATCTGTAGATGCTAATATGGTTACAGCTCGTGATTTAGCGCCGGCGATTGAATTTTTAAATAAGTATAAGAATGATGGTAGTGATAAAGAAGCTTTGCAAGCTTTGTGGGATAAATTCACTAAAACTAATGGATTATTAACAGTTAATGTTGGTGATGCATTGCAAAATGTCGAGGCGGCGAAAACTGACAATGTTGCAGCAATAGCAAGTGCAAATAAAGTTTTGGAAAGCGATTTTACAATGAATATTGTTGAAAAATCTCAACAAATTTCGGGAATTACAAAAAGCTTGTTAGTCAATTTTTATATACAGGGTGCAAGCAATAAATTACTTGATAAAGTAATGATGTCTATGGGTTAAGTTTGACCATCTTTCTACTACTAGTTAAATTATTTAGGATCAATAATATTATTTACTTAAATAATATTATTGACCCTATATAGCAAGTGGATCTGGTAAGTTTTAAATTAAGTTCTCGCCTATTTTGGAATTGCGATGTAATATATTAGCATCCATTTTAACTTAATTTACTACAGCAATAAATGCTTGAACTAAAAAAAAAATTACATTTTAAATCTGAGAACTATCTTTATCTTTTAGAAGTTATAAAATCTCAAAACCATAATGTGAGGTTGGTTGGTGGTGTAGTGCGTGATGCTATTCTTGGTATAGATTCCGAGGATGTTGATATTACAACCAGTATGAGACCAGAAGAAGTAAAGAAAGTTTTTACCTCTTTGGGCTGTAAAGTTATACCAACCGGCATTAAATTTGGTACAGTATCTGTTTTATATAATGGTGAATTGTTTGAAATAACTACTTTAAGAAAAGATGTAAGTTCAGATGGTCGGCATTCTCAGGTTGAATATACAGATGATTTTTATATTGATGCGCTTCGTAGGGATTTCACCATTAATGCCCTTAGTTATTGCCCATTTGAAGAAAAAATTTACGACTATTTTGATGGTGTTAAAGATTTAGAATCTGGGTTGGTTCGGTTTATAGGTGATGCTGATTTGCGTGTAAAAGAAGATTATCTAAGAATTTTGCGTTTTTTTAGATTTTTTGGTAAATTTGGTAAGAAAATAGACCAAAATAGCTTGAATTTTTGTATTAAAAATAAATCATTTATCAAAAATTTATCAAGAGAGAGAGTAAAATCTGAATTTGACTTGATTCTAAAATTATCAAATTATTCTGATGTAATTATATTAATGAATAGTATATCTATATTACAAGAAATTTTACCTATATCATATTTGAAGCTAGACGAATTTATTGATGCCCAAAATATAGCAAATAAGTTTTCTACTTATTTAGCTAATGAAACAAAATATGCTTTGTTATTTTTAAGGGGTGGTGATATATCTTATGCCAAGTTGCTTGATTTAAAATTTTCTCGTATAGAAGCCAGAATTATTACCGATTTATTATCTATACAGCGGCAAAAAAATATTGATGAATATTTTTTAAAAGAAATTTGGTTAGAAAGAGATAATTTTTGTCAGTTCTTTATTTTTATAGCTGCTATTTTTCAGGTGAAAGAAAAAATTGAAAGCATGTTTTTACTATTAAAGAATCAACAAAAACCACTTTTTCCAATTAATGGTAACGATTTACTATCTATTGGTATTAGTGGTATTATGATGGGGGAAAAACTTGCATATATAAAAAGAAAATGGATAGAAAGTGACTTTGCCTTAACAAAACAGGAATTAATTAATATAGCTAAAAAAAATGAAAAATAAAATCACTCTATGGTTAGTTTTTTTGACAATTATTCTTAATAATCAGCTAGCATATTCCAAACCTAATATTTTAGTTACTATTACTCCGATAGCCAGTATTGTAGCTATGTTAACAAAAGATAAAGCTGATATTGTAATTTTAGATACATCTGGTGGATGTACTCATCATCACAGTGCAAAACCAAGTGATAAATCTTTGATAGATAATTCTAAGATGGTTATTTATATTGATGATCAATTTGATAGTTTAGTTTCTTCGATGCTTCTTAATTATAATGGAAAGAAAGTAAGAATTAGTGATTTTTCTTCTATTGATTTTGAAGGTATAGATGGTCAGCATAACTGGCATTTTTGGCTGGATTTGAACAATGTTAAAGTAATCCTCAAAGATATTGCCGATAATATTATTAAAACTTTTCCTGAAATAAAAAAGGAGGTAACAAAAAATCTGGCAGAATCTTATATTATAATTGACAATCTTGATAAATTGAAACAATCAAAACTGGTAAAACTTGAATCATCTGTCTTACTTAGTGATAGTTTGGAGCATTTTTTTAAATCAATAGATAATTCTGAGGTAAAAGTTTTTGACATATCAAATGCTAGTTTAAAAAATATACAAAAATTAGATGATATTTTGAGTTCTGAATCTCTAAAATGTATAGTTTTAGATGTTAATCAAAATAGCCAATCATATTCAAAATATAATAAACTAATAATTCAGCTTGATAGCGAAAACTGGACTTTGAAAGATAAAACAAATATAAGCGGAAATTTATTTGTTGATCAATATTCCAAAATGATTAATCTAGTGGAATCTTGTAAATAATAATTACTGTTCAACTGATTTTTTTAAAATAAGAAACAATCTTAGTAAGAACTATTTTTACTGAAAATTATAATTCTATACTAGAATATTATGATTTGTAATGATAATCTCTAACAATAGTTAAAAATGTTTTTTTAAGGAGGGTATGTATTTATGAGAGATTCACAGAATGCTATTTTACCTGATTACCAAGAAAAAATTGAAAAAACTTTTGAGCATATTCATTATCTAATAGATAATGAAAAGATAGATCATGCAAAGCGCGCATTACTTGATCTACATTACGCAGATCTTGCTGATTTTTTAGATACTTCTTCTTATAAATTATACGATCTAATTTTACCTATTATTGCTGATAATATTGATCCGCAAACTCTTGTTTGGCTAAGTGATAGTCATAAACAATATGCTATAGAAGCTCTTGGCATAGATAAAGCTGTTGTTTTAATAAACCAATTAGATATTGAAGATTCCATTGAAGTAATAGAAGCTTTAAGCTTGGAATTAAAAGATGAAATAATAGGTAAATTAAATAATGATATTAAACAGCAAATTATTGAAGGTTTTAAATATCCAGAAGATACTGTCGGCAGAATAATCGAAAAACATTTTGTTGCATTCCAAAAAAATTGGTCAGTAGGGCAGGCAATTGAGCATATACGTAAAAGCAATATAGATAAAGATTTTCATGCTGGGATCGTAGTGAATGATAAATATCAACCAGTTGGTAATATATTACTTTGTACGTTGCTTAAAAGCTCGCATGATGAGCCGTTAATAAATTTAATGAACTCCGATTTTAAAATTGCCGGAACTACTACAAAACTTGATGAAATTGCTTTTATATTTAAGCAATATGCTTTAACCATTGTACCAGTAGTAAATAAAAAGGGTAAGCTAGTTGGAAGTGTTTCGATAGATAATATGATATATATTATTGAGGAGCAAACGGAAAATGAATTCATGCATCTTGGTGGCGTCAATAATAGTGATATATTTGATAATTTATATGCAACTGTAAAACATAGATTTCCTTGGTTATTTATCAATTTGATTACAGCCTTTGCTACTTCTTTGGTTATTAATCAGTTTAGTGATACTATAGAAAAACTTATTATTCTTGCTACTATTATGCCTATTGTTGCTAGTATGGGTGGAAATGCTGGTACACAAGTAATGACTGTTACAGTTATAGCTTTGGCAAATAGAGAAATAAAACAAACATATGTAACAAAAGTCATTTTAAAAGAAGTATTTGTTTGTCTGCTCAATGGCTTTATTCTAGCTATTATAGGAGCACTTATTATATATATTCCATTTGCTGATTTAAACTTAACTATTGTTTTTATGGTATCGGTAATAATTAATTTTGTTGCTGCTGGTATGCTAGGTTCTGGTATACCAATTATTTTGGATCATTGGGATATTGATGCTGCAACCTCTTCGGGAGTCGTTTTGTCAGCTTTAACAGATGCACTTGGATTTTTTAGTTTTTTGGGTTTGGCTTTCTTTTTTCTGGTTTAAAAAATATTTCATACAAAAACTTTACAAAAATAGTTGCAATAAGCTCTTTGTATCTATATAAAGGATCTTGTAATGCGTATTTGTATATTTGATATTATAATTAAGTTGCAAATCTTGTATTTTATGGCCCCTTCGTCTAGCGGTTAGGACGCTACCCTTTCACGGTGAAAACACGGGTTCGATTCCCGTAGGGGTCACCATAAATATCTTGAAAATGATAAAAATCATTATAAATATTTCCTAATTTTTCTATGTAGTTCTAATAAAAAAATTCATATTTTTGTAGATAAAGCAAATAATATTAGCTATGCTTTGTCATGC
This sequence comes from Rickettsia typhi, assembly GCA_945883665.1. Classification (GTDB taxonomy): domain Bacteria; phylum Pseudomonadota; class Alphaproteobacteria; order Rickettsiales; family Rickettsiaceae; genus Megaera; species Megaera typhi_B. Next base: position 38,119 of record CAMCXV010000001.1, read on the forward strand.
ATATAAAAAATATTTTTTAATCTAGGTAAAATTTTTATGGGCGTTAGTGTTGGTCAGTTACTAGTTGTTTTATTAATAATTTTGGTGTTATTTGGTGCTGGAAAATTGCCTCAAGTAATGTCCGATTTGGGCAAGGGTCTTAAGTCCTTTAAAGATGGTATGAAAGATACTAAAGATGAAAATGATGATAAATAAATATATGAAAAATAGAAATTTTGCTTTAACCTTTTTGTGTGTAATCTCATTTATTCTTACTTCTTGTAAAAGTAAATTAAAGGATGAAGAAATTGTTCCACCAGAGCAAAGTTATAATGCTGGAATAATACAAATTGACAAAGGCGAATACAAGAAAGCAGCTGAGGATTTTGAGAGGGTCTTTTTTCAGCATCCTGGTAATGTAATAACTCCTCAAGCAGAGTTAATGCAAGCTTACTCTTTGTATCTTGCTGCCGAGTATGATGATGCTGTTGATGTTCTTGATATATTCATTAAATTACATCCAAGACATGATGATATAGCTTATGCTTATTATTTAAAAGCAATGTCTAATTATGCTCAAATTTCAAGTGTTTTACTGGATCAATCAAGAACAAGAGCTGCAAAAGAAGATTTTGAAGAAGTGATCAATCGGTTTTCTGGTACAAAATACGCTATAGATGCGGCGCTTAAGATAGATCTAGTGAACGATCATTTAGCTGGTAAAGAAATGTTAGTTGGTAGATATTATTTAAAAAAGAAAAACCCAATATCAGCAGTCAAAAGATTTCAGACTGTGATTGACGTATACGATACTACCTCTCACGTAGAAGAGGCGCTGTATAGATTAGTTGAAGCAAATATAATGCTTGGTCTTGAAAGTGAAGCAGAAAAATATAATGCTGTACTTGAGTATAATTATCCAAACGGAATATGGATTCAAAAAGCACGTAATTTATTAAAATAATGTTATTTCATGCTCCAAAATCTATTAATTCAAGATTTTATATTAATCCAGAGACTGGATTTAGATTTTGAAGATGGGTTTTGCGTTATTACTGGTGAGACAGGTGCTGGTAAATCAATATTACTTGATGCAATCTTATTTGCTATGGGTGATAAATCTAATGGTCAAATAGTTCGTTCTGGACAAGAAAAGGCAATTGTTACTCTTACATTTTCTGTTATTGATAAAATTATTCTATTTTTATCAGAATATGATATCAAGCTTAATCTAGATGAAGATTTAATAGTCAAAAGAGTTCAATATGTTAATGGTCGTAAAAAGTTTTTTGTTAATGATAATATAGTTAGCCACAAAGTGGTTTTAGATTTATTCGACTATCTTTTGGAGATTCATGGTCAGCATAATCATACATCTTTATTAAATGTTTCTGCACATTTAGAAATACTAGACCAATCTGCTAATAATATGGATTTAAGAAATAGAGTTGCAGATTTATATAAGTTTTGGCAAGATATTTGCAATGAAGTAGCAACAATTAATAGTGAAAGAGAATCTATGATAAAAGAAATAGAGTATCTTTCGCATATTTGCCAAGAATATAGTGCTTTAGATATAAAAGATGATGAAGAAGATAAGCTTACAGAAATAAAAAGATCTCTGCAAACAAGAGGTAAAGAAGTGAATTTAGCGCAATCAATTTTAAATGATATTGAGGCAAGCAAGATTGAACAAATTGTAGCTAAAGCTCAAAGAAGTATAAGTAAGTCTGCTGATGTTAATCTTTATAATCAAATAAATATTTATCTCGAGGAAATATATAATAAAACCGAAGAGGTAAAATCATCTTTAAGTATTATCTTAAATAGCTTTAATGATAATGAATATTCATTATCAGAAATAGAAGATCGATTATATGAAATTAAATCAATAGCCAGAAAACACGGTTGTTTAGTAAGTGATTTAAGTTCATTTATGAAAAATAGTGAAGAAAAATATCAAAATCTTGAGCTAAAGCTAAAAAATAGTGCGGATTTACAGGATAAAATGATGAAAGCCGAGCAAGAATATTTTGATCAAGCTAGTTTATTGTCTCAAAATAGAAGAATATCTGCAAAAGAGCTTGAAGACAAAACAATGAGCGAATTACAAATGCTTGATATGAAAAAAGCGATATTCTCTGTTGATATCAAATCAGATAAAAAACTTGCTGGAAGTAAAGGCATAGATGAAATAAGATTTCTTGCGTCAACTAATCCTGGTACGCCGAAAGCACCAATTGATAAGATAGCGTCTGGTGGTGAGCTATCAAGGTTTATGCTTGGATTTAGAGCGGCTTTATTTAACAAAGAAGCAAAACAGACTATTATTTTTGACGAAGTAGATGTTGGTATTAGTGGTAGTGTTGCAGATGTTGTTGGTCAAAGATTGAAAAATCTAAGTGAAGTGGCGCAGGTAATAGTAATTACCCATCAGCCACAAGTAGCTGGTAAAGCTAATCAACATATTTTAGTACAAAAAACACAAACAAATACTGATACAAAGATTGTTACAGAATATCTTGATTTTGATGGAAGATCTTGTGAGCTTGCAAGAATGATATCTGGAAAAGAAATAACTAGTAATTCAATTGCTGCGGCAAAGGAATTAATGTAATAGTGAATATCTTTTATTTGAGGCAATGAAATCAGAGTTTTTGAAATTTTTTTTAGTGTATAATAATTGTTGTCCAGTATCATTATCTATTACATTTCCTCCAGCTGCAAGGATTAGAGCATGCCCAGCTGCTATATCCCATTCCATGGTTGGACCAAATTTAGGATATACATCTACAGAACCTTCAGCCACCATGCAAAGTTTTATAGAGCTTGGTATGCTAATTATTTCTGAAAATTCCCGCTCTTGAATATATTGTTCAGTTTTCAAATTAAAATCTCTAGAGCTTACTACTGCAATATAATCGGAGTTAGTTTTTTGTTCTACCTTAATAGTTTTAGTATTTTTTTCTATACATAATTTTTTTTCGTGATTTGTAAAATATAATTTTTTTGCAGTGGGTTGGTAAATTAGTCCAATAATAGGAATTTGATTATAAATTAGAGCAATGTTAACAGTGAAACTATCCATATTTTTTATGTAGCTTTTTGTGCCGTCGATAGGGTCAACTAGCCAAATCATTTCTTTATTTGAAATATCTTTTAAGGGTTTTTCTTCGCAAATAATAGGTATATTATTATCTAATTCTGTTAATTTTTGGTAGATAAAATTGCTAACTGCTATATCACCATTAGTAACTGGAGAAGAATCATTTTTCTGTTCGATTATTAATCCTTCATTTCTTAAATTAATGGATATTTGCCCAGCACTAATGATTATTTCTTTTAGATTTGAGATAAATCTTTGATCCATTATATGTCTCTTAATGTTTGATATTATTTCTAATCATAGCCTCAAATGTATTATTAAGTAAATAAGCAATAGTCATAGGTCCCACTCCTCCAGGGACTGGCGTGAGGTAACTTACTTTGTTTTTAACTGAGTCAAAGTCGACATCGCCAACTAGTTTATATTTATTTTCAAAATCAACTCTATTAATACCAACATCTATTACTATAGCTTTTTCCGAAAAATATTCTGATGTTAAAAATAGTGGTTTTCCAATTGCGGCAATAACTATATCTGCATTACTAGTGATTTTAGCTAGATTTATAGTTTTAGAATGGCACAAAGTAACAGTAGCATTTTCTATATTTAACAACGCAGCTAATGGTTTGCCAACGATATTTGATCTGCCAACTATGGCAATATTTTTACCAGTAATATCAACTTGTGTAAGTTTTATAAGTTCAAGACAACCTCTTGCTGTACATGGTACAAAACCCCCTTCATAACCACTATTTAAAATTCCAACATTTAATGGATGAAATCCATCAACATCTTTGTTTGGAGCAATAGTGTTTATTACTTTTTCTTTTGAAATTTGTTTAGGTAAAGGTAATTGAACAAGTATTCCTGAAATTGAGTTATCAGAATTAATCCGTAAAATTTCAGCAAGTAAATTTTTCTCGTTTACATTTTCATCAAAATGTATTAACTCGGTATCAATGCCAATTTTTTTTGCAGCATTTATTTTGTTTCTAACATATATGCTACTAGCATGATTTGAACCAACCAAAATGATAGCTAATTTCGCATTTAAATTATTTTCTTTTTTTTGATATGAAACATTTTTTTTTAACTGATCTAATATTAGACTAGCGTAATGTTTTCCATCTATTAAGATAGCTTCTTTTGCCATTTAATTTTTTATTCCTTTTGTTGTTGAATATTCAAAATGCAATGCTTTTCCATCAAAAACTCTGTTGTAAGCATGGTGCAGAGCTGAGGCGCTTTCAGCAAAACTAGTTAATATTAATTTTAATTTTCCTGAGTAATTGGCTACATCACCAACTGCATATATACCTTTGACGTTAGTTTCAAAATAGGGAGGAGTGACATCGATATGATGATTGCTAATATTAAGCCCAAAATTTAATATTGGTCCTAAATTCTGCGCAAGACCAAAAAATGGTAATAAAATATCGGCTTTTAATATTTTTTTATTACCATCTAGATCAGCAACTATAACTTCTTCTAAAATACCATTTTGCCCATTCAGTCCGTTAAGCTGGTAATTAGTGATTAATTTGATTTTATTCATGGATTCAAGTTCATGAATTTTTTGTACAGTAGCTGGTGCGGCTCTAAACTTATTTCTTCTATGAACAATAGAAACATTAGCTATTTCACATAAAGATATTGCCCAATCAAGAGCAGAATCACCACCTCCTGCAATAATTATATTTTTATTAGCAAGGGAATTTTTATTTGTTATTAAGTAAAAAACTGATTTTTCTTCGTAAGACTCTATATTTTCTAGAGGGGGTCTGTTGGGACCAAATGCTCCCGCTCCAGCAGCAATAATCACAACTTTTGCTTGTAGCACTGTTCCAATAGAGGTTGTAACCTTAAAAAAACTATTATGATCTTCAAGAGCAATTAATTGCTGAGATAAAAAATATTCTGGTGTGAATGGAGCTGCTTGTTCAACTAATTTATTTATTAGATCTTGAGAAACTATTTCTGGATATGCAGGAATATCGTAAATTGGTTTTTCCGGGTAAAGAGCAGCACATTGACCACCTATTACTTCTAATGAGTCTATGATGGCTGATTTCATGCCAAGCATACCAGCCTGAAAAGAGCTAAATAAGCCAGATGGACCTGCGCCAATTATTACAACATCAAACAGCATAATTAATTAATTTATTTATTTATTTGTTTATTACAAGATATAAAATTAAAATAAGAATGCAAGCATATAAGAAGATATAGTACTAGGCGTTATTAAAAGAAAAGGATCTATTTCTTTTGCGTACGGCAGAAGTCGGTATATCAAGTGCTTCTCTATATTTTGCTACTGTTCTTCTTGCTATTTTTATATTAAACTTAAATAGTTGTTCTGTTATATCATCATCAGAAAGAATCGCATCTGGGTCTTCACTTAAAACAATCTGGCGGATAATTTCTTTGGCTTTGGTACTAGAAACATCATCTTCAATTGTTCTGGTACTAGATAAGCTAGAAGAGAAAAAATATTTAAGCTCGTATATACCAGTGGGAGTTGCAATATATTTATTTGATGTAGAACGGCTAATTGTGCTTTCGTTCAAACTAGTTATTTCAGCTATTGTATTTAAAGTCATAGGTTTTAAAAACATAACCCCTCTAATAAAAAAATCTATCTGATTTTCAACTATAGCTCTTGCTACTTTGATTATAGTAATTGCTCTTTGCTCTATGCCTTTTACAATTGAATTAGCAGATTCAATCTCGTTTTTAATAAAATCTTTTTCATCTTTTGTGATTACTCCATTTTTAATTTTTATATAATATTCAACATTAACTTTTAATTTTGGATTTACTTCTTCATTAATTTCTAATTTTATTTCACTATTATCTAGTATTGTTAATATAACATCTGGTATTTTGTAACTAGTTTGCTCAACTAAAAAACCATTAGCAGGTTTGGGATTTAGTAGTTTTATTTGTTTTATTAAATTTCCTAAATTATTGATGTCTACATCGCATAATTTTGATAATTTTTGTAATTTACCACTTGCAATGAGATCAATATTATTAATCATTGTAACTAGCGCTTGGCTTACATTAGGTTGTTCGATAAGTTGTAATAATAAGCATTCTTTTAGGGTTCTAGCAAAAATTCCTGGTGGATCAAAAGTTTGCAATTTTTTTAATACCTCTTCAACAATAACAAGATCGCATTTTAAATTAGTTGCAACTTCATTTAAATCAACATTTAAGTAGCCATTACTTTGTAGATAATCTAGCAAATAATTTGCAATTAAAATATGTTTGTTATCGTCAAAAGAAATGTTTATTTGTTCTGTAATATGCTCTTTTAGAGTTACTTCTTTTATAATACTTTCTAAAAAATCTTGGTTTGAATGAGATCTGTTAATACGACTAATATTAGTTGTAAATTTTTCTTGTGTATCATGTGTTTTAGTGGATGTTTCATTATTTGCGGTTTCATCATCAATAAAAGGATTGCGCCCTAATTCCGTTGATACAAAAGCTGATAATTCGAGATTAGACATTTGTAAAATATTAATGCTTTGGTGCATGCTGCTTGTCATTGTCATTGACTGCTTTTGATCAAATTTTTGAATTTGTTTGCCCATAGGAATAAAATAAAACTTATTGTTTAATATAATTTAGTTTATTATATCTACTAATGATCTAATCTTATAACAAATATTTATATTATGACGCCAATTTTTTATATCAAAGATGGCAATTTGAGCTTTGCCGACAAAATTATTCTATCTTCTTTAGAATTATACATATATCCAGGGGATAAAATTTGTCTTGTTGGAAGGAATGGATCTGGTAAATCAAGCTTAATGAAGGTTATTGCAGGGGAGTATGAACTTGATAATGGAGAATTATTTAAAAATCCAGTAAGTAATATTGGTTATTTAAAACAAGATATAAAATTTAAAAAGAATTCTAGTATTTACGAATTTATTTTAGATGGTATTGCAAAACTTGAAGAAAATGTACATCTTGCTGATATTATCTTAGATAAATTGCAAATTAATGGTAATTTAGAGCTTAAGAATTGTTCTGGTGGTCAAATTCGCAGGGCTTTTTTGGCAAAATCTCTTGTCTACAAACCTGATATTTTATTGTTAGATGAACCAACGAATCATTTAGATATTACAGCAATTGAATGGCTTGAAGAATATGTTAAATCATATGCTGGTGCTATTATTTGTATTAGCCATGATAGAAATTTTCAAGAAAATGTAACTAATAAGGTATGGTGGATAGACCGATCAGAGCTTAGAAAATCTAATAAAGGTTTTAAGCATTATGATGAGTGGCGTAATGAGATTATAGCTGAAGAAGAAGCGATATTGCGAAAAATGAATCGCAAATTAGAAGTGGAAAAAGGTTGGTTAAATACAGGTGTTACAGCAAGAAGAAAAAGAAATCAAAAAAGACTAGCAAATTTATATAAATTGCGTGATAGTTTGAGAATTCATCAAGCAACCTTAGCTAGCGCTAAGGCAAAATTACATATTGAACTTTCTGAAGAAGTAAAAAAAACTCAATTTATTATTGAAGCAAGTAATGTTTCTTTTAATTATGAAGAAAAAAATATTTTTAATAATTTTAGTTTTAAAGTAAAAAAAGGTGAAAAAATAGGAGTTATAGGACCAAATGGTTCTGGAAAGTCAACTTTAATTAAAATATTGACTAAAGAATTAATGCCACTGGAAGGTAATATCAAACAAGGTAGTAATCTGGAAATAACCTATTTTGATCAGCATAGAACAGAGTTAAATAAAGAATATAGTATTAAATTAACTTTATGTCCAAGTGGTGGAGATCAGGTATTTTTAAAAAATCGGACAATGCATGTGGCTGCATATTTAAAAAATTTCATGTTTGATCCAAGAATTATCAATGATAAGGTAGCTACATTGTCTGGAGGGGAAGCAAATAGATTGTTACTTGCTAAGGCGCTAATTTCTCCTGGTAATTTTTTAATTCTAGATGAGCCAACTAACGATCTTGATATGGATAGTTTAGAAATGTTGCTAGAAGTGCTTGCTGATTATGATGGAACTTTGATGATTGTTAGCCATGATAGAGATTTTTTGGAGAGACTAGTTACAAGAACTTTAGTTTTTACTGGAGATAAGATAGTTGATCTTTACGGTGGTTATCAAGATTATTTAAAATTTTATAACAAAGATGTTCATCAAAAAAACATCATTCGTGATAAAGAAAAAAATAAAATTAATTTCATTAATTCAGAAGAAACAGTAAAAAAACAATCGAAATTAAGTTATAAATATCAGAGATTGCTTGAAGTTTTGCCAAAAGAAATCGAAAAAATAGAATCTAATATTGCGGATCTTGAGAATAAGTTAATGCAAGGGGATTTATATTCTAAAAACCCAGAATCTTTCTATAAATATTCTAAAAATCTGGAAGAAAATAAAAAACTTCTAGACGAAAAAATATTTCAGTGGTTAGAGGTTGAGAATATGAATGAGTAATTAGTACTTCTCTATTCAATATGCATTAAAAAGCAGTTTTATTGTTATATAAAAAACAATCTAAAAAATCAGATGTTCAATAAAGTTTTGTCTATCTTTGAGTACAGAATCATGCAGAATATACCTATTTAAAAAATAAGAAGTAAGCTGCAGCGCTTGTTTTTTTTCTTCTGAATTAGGTTGCATGGAATTTAATAAAAATTGAGGTAAAATCAGTAGCTTATTTGCGTATTCTTCGCCAAGTTTTTTACAAACAGCCTGTCCAGATTTTGGTGAAACATAATATAAATCATTTATTTCACCCGTTACAACACATTTATCAAGAACTAATTGATATCCAGTTTCTGCTAATAGATCAATTTCCAATTTTATGTAATCTGTAAAAGAAAAATTTTGATCATTTTTTTGTTGATCAAGATAGTTTAGGAATTTAGAAAAGAATTTGTTATGTGGTTCTCTTTCGCAAAACGCTTTTTTTATTACACTAACTATCGAGTTAAATGCATATAGTTTTGTTTTATTTTGAATTATAAAACTACTGTAAGATTTTATTAGTTCACATTTCGCACTGCCTAAATGCTCATGAAGCCTTGCTCCCCAGAAGAAGTCTACTAGATTGGACTCTGCCAGTACATCCCCATTTTTTTTACCATATTGTTTTATCACCCCAGAATATAAACCATGTTTTTCAGTGAATAAAGTAACTACATAAGTATTTTCTTTAAAATAATTTTTTGCAATAATTATACCTTGATCGCGAAAATTCATGTATTATAAATAATATTATCAATAAGAGGATATTATTAAATTATGTCGACTAAAACAATCAAATATTTTTTTCTTTCGATTTTTCTGTTTTTGATCTTCAATAATAATGTTAATGCAGCGCGAAAAAAATTAGTATTAGCGGGCGATTATTGGTGTCCTTATAATTGTAGCAAAGATCCAAATTACCAAGGATTCCTAGTAGATGTAACCAGAAGAGCTTTGCATATTTACGGTATTGATATTGAATATAGAATCATGCCTTGGCGAAAAGCTTTAACTGGAATAAAAAAAGGTAAAATTAATGGAATAATAGGAATTAGCCAGATAAAAGGTCTTAATCTTGTTACCACAAAATTTCCTTTAGAGTATAGCGTAATAAGCGCTTTTACCAGAAACGATAGTGATTGGGTATATGATGGGTCGGATTCTCTTAGAGGGAAAAAGCTCGGGATTATTATGGATTATAACCTTAATGAAGAAATAAATAACTTTTTTGGCATGCATTATACAGCAAATCCTAGAATTTTCGTTGTTGAAGATGGTAAGAAAGCAGTTAGAGATTCTATCATTAATTTGATAAATGGTATTAGTGATGTGTATGTTGAAGATCAAAGAGTAGGAGAGCACTATATTAAGAAATATAATTTATCTAATTACATAAAAAATGCTGGTATCGTAAGTAATGAACATTTACCTTTATACGTTGCATTTAACGCAGAAATACCAGATGTTAAAGAATATGTTAAATTTTTAGAAGAAGGTATTGCTTCGTTAAAAGCAACTGGTGAATATGAAGAATTAAGAGTTAAATATAAAATGGGATTAGAAAATAAGGGATAATTGATTATTATGAAATAAAAAAATAATTCTTTATGTGTTGGTATAGAATGATTGCTTTTAGCCGAAGAAACGCAATCTATATTATCTCATGACAAAACAAAATCTGAACAGGAATTATATAAATAATTTCTGGAAATAAGTGAAGTACTTAAGAGAATTGGTATTGATGTGAATTTTGCGCCTGTTCCAGATTGAAACTGCGATGCTTTGGATAAGCATAATAGAACTTATAGATTAGAACCAGCGCAAGTTATTGCTTTAAATAAAGAAGCAATTCGCAGATTAATAGATAGCGGAGTAATGCTAGTAGATTAAACATGAACCTAGTCTTGCATCATTTGGAGAAATAGATACTCATCTGAAAGTAGCTGTCAGTGATATTTCAGAAGAGGAATTATTATCAAAAGATTTATTATTATTTAAAGAATTATTGGGAGATACTGAAGTTTGGGCTAATTTTTAATCGCTTAGTTTCTTTAACTTAACTTTATATATTTCAGAGGAAATTTTGCCCCCTTCTTGGGAAAAGAGGGGGGGTGTTTTTTATAAGATTAAGGTTTGTATAAAATTACATAAAATTCGTTACTATTTTCTGCTGTACAAAATACTTTTTCTATTTTTAAAGGTTGTAACTTCATTTTATATAATTCATTTACGATATTATAAAAACTTTCGGGAGTAAAACGCCATTTATGGGAATCGATATAAGCACCATTAGCATCTTCAAACTCCTTTAATGCATCAAAAAAACAAGATTTTACATCTTCAAAATTTTTATCACCATTATAAGGATTAAAATAGACATTAGATTTATATGACATTTCTCCATTATTTCCTTTCCAATGCTCTGTAGAATCATTATGTGTTGTTTCACATCTCATACTTAAAATAGTTTGTAGTGAATGAACTTTAGGTTTTTGCCAATATATAGCTAAGACTTCAGATAAAGGAGTAATAGAAATATGATGATCAAAACAGTATCTTTTATCAGGAATTGCTATAAAAAATTTACCTCCTTCTTCCAAAAGGTTAGCTACTTGATTTAAATGTTTTACCAAATCTACTTGATGTTCAATATTATGGCTAGAAAATATTAATGAAAATTTTTCCTTTATAAGGCTCATATCCCCTTCAGGATGTGTATAGCTAATTTCTGGTATTTTGCTTATATCTAGTTTTTCTGCTATAGCTTTTTCTATAAGGGTTTTTTTATCATATACATCAAAATATTTTACATTATCACCAATAAGTATAGGGTTAAACCAAGGCGCTATTTCTAGTGATTTAATTTTGTTCAAATCGGGTAAAAGCTTAAAAAATTCCTCACGCCCAGCAATTGGAGGTAAACATATATTTAAATTACATGATAAATTTTCATTATGATTTGTAATATTACTTAAAACACTTGTTAATTCAGTTTTTAATATGTTACAAGATTGAGCAATAAAATTCAATTTTTTATTTGTTTTATACATGTAAAATACTATGCCAATTATACAAAACAAAGAAATTATTGAAAATAAGAATAGATTTGATATTTTTGTTGACATTATTTTTCTCCTATAAATTCTAAAATCTTGTCTTTAAATGATTTTTTAGGATTCACTTGCAAGAGCAATTCCTCTATAATATCTTCGGCGTTGTTAATATTAAGTTTGTTTAGTATGTCTAGCAGTTCCGCTGCATAATATTTGCATCTTGAGAATACATCTTTTTTTAGTAATGGTAATTCTAATTGTAACAGTAATTTTAGATAAATAACATTATGATTTAGTCTATACATAAGATTCAAAGCTGAATATATGTCTTGCTCATTATTCTTAAAACTATTAAAAAAAGATGTATTAGTAAACTTTTGTATTTTGTCTGGTTTGTTGATTAATTCTTGATACATCTTGTGTGAATTAATATAAGCATCCATATCAAAACTATGTTTTTTTATTGTTGAAGAAAATGCTATTTCTCCATTTTTTATTACTTGCACTCTGCTATAAGTAGGTTTATATTTTTTTTGCCAAAAATTCCAAAATATTTCAGATTTTAGTATTTTTTGATTAATAACTAAAAAATAAGAGCAAATATGATGATGTTGGTAAACTGCCGGACCGTATGCTTCGCTTACCCCCCAAAAATCTAAGTTTTTGGCATTCATTACATCAAACATTGGTTTTAAGCTTTTGATATGAATTACACTATCATTTGCTATTAAAAGACTTTTTGAATTTAATATTTGATTTTTATATTTCAAAATACCATGTTTATACGCACCAAAATCTTTACCATAATTTTCTCTAATAATAATTCTAACGCATATAGATTTTATCTTTTCTATATCTTCTAAAACCACATCTTTATTGGCAATAAATATAATTGAATAACCAAGTAATTGTAAATCTAAAAGATAACGATTTAAACTTTCTGATATTCTGCCATCTTTTGGGTAGGAGACAAAAATACATATTTTATCACCAAAATCTGAGCTACCTAAATATTCATTTTCTTTTAATAAGCCTAAAAATGATTTAACATAAAAATAACAGTCTATAGGCAAACTATAAAAAAAGTAGTATAGTAACCATATTGCTTTTCTTAATAAAATCTTAATGCATTTTTTTATATATTTCATATATCATTTCATCAATAATGTCGGGTTAACATAAGATAAAGCTAATTAGTTTATCTTTATTTTTAATTCTTCTAATAGGAAAAGAACATACACTTTCCATTTTGGTAGCGCAAGATTAAATATTATTAGCATCTTTATAAATTCGCACCAAGATGCTTCGCCAGTAGCTAAGTCAAATATGATTTTAATAAATAGATCTTTTATTTTTTTATTACTAACATATTAAAATTATTATTATTTAATAAAGATTTTTAATTTTCTATTTATTGCTTTCTTCATAATACCAACCATTTAATTTAGCAATATCTATAATTGGAACAATTGGTTGCTTTGTTCCAACAACTATACGTGCATAGGGGGAATCTGTTCTAGGAGTTTTAAATTTTGTTATAACGGCTACACTATCATAAAAGGTAATAGATCTTATCCATCTCAACATTTCTTTTTGACCATCTGAAAGTTGATTATAAAAATAGTTATTATCATTAGAATTATTAACATTATCTGCCTTAATATGATATGTGTTTAGCAAATCGACTAAATTTTTAAAATATTCTATTTGCGAAGAAGCAACTTTGTAGCCACCATTAAATTCTTTCCAATAAGAAGTATGCATATCTTCAATAATATATAGACCACCTGGATTTACTTTAGAAAACATGAATTCAAAAGTTTGAATTACATCTTGAGAAATATGAGACGCATCATCTATAATGACATCAAAAGTTAAGTCTTTTAAATTTTGAGATATTAAATTTTTTTTCGTAGCATCAAAGCAAAAAGTTTTTATCTCTTTGTCAAGAACTTCTTTGCGAATATCTTCGTTAATATCTATTCCATAAATCTTAGCATTATGTAGATATTTTTTTAATATTTGTAAATTTCCACCATTCTGCACTCCAATTTCAAGTATAGAAGCATTTTTTCCTATAATAGGTTCTAAATATATTTGATATATATCGAGATAGTTTTCCCATTTATCTGAAGCATTATCTTTGTGCTCTAGAAATATCTCCTTAAAACTTGGTTTCTCAATAGAGGCCACAGCATTAACATTTCGATTCATTTGTTTACCTTTTGTTATATATCTGTCAGAGAATAGCAATATTTTTTATAAAAACAATAATATCATTTAGAAATTAGATTTTTCATATTCTTTTATTACTTTCTCGCTATCGCCATCGGCTATAACTTCACCATTTTTTAGCCAAATAATCCTACTACAATAGTTTCGCACTAAATCCATTGAGTGTGAGCTTAAAACCATTGTGCAATCGAGCGAGAGGAAATTTTCCAATCTTTTTTTGGCCTTAATAGCAAATTGGGCATCTCCTGTTCCGATTACTTCATCAGCTACTAAAATTTCTGGATCTATAGCTGTAGAAGCTGCAAATGCTAGTCTTAAACTCATGCCAGCAGAGTAGGTTCTAACTGGTTGATGAATAAAATCACCAAGTTCAGAGAACTCAACTATAGAAGGAATCTTTTCCTCTGCTTCCAAGCGGCTTAGACCTAAAAACATAAGTCTAATTTTTATATTTTCAACACCAGTTAGATTTTGTTCAAAACCTGTGTTAAAGTCAAGAAGTGGTGAAACTATCCCATTAATCTTAACCTTGCCTTTACTTGGTTGGAAAATTCCAGATACGGTTCTAAGTAGCGTAGTTTTGCCTGACCCATTAAGACCAATTATACCTAGTTTTTCCCCATTCGCAACGCTAAAAGAAATATTATCCAATGCTCGAAATGTTTTAGCTATTGGTTTTTTTGCCTTGGCATAAAAATTCAGCACAGCATTTTTTAAGCTGTAAGCATCTTCATTATCAAGATAATAATCTATCGAAACTTTATGTAATTCTATTGCATTCATTAGACTTCCTTAGCATGAACTATTTTAATCAGTAATTTTATCATTAAAATCTATTTCCGTTTTTTTAAAATATATTAATATTAAAAAAGCTTTTATTTTTATATTTATTTCTTCTAAAAATTCTCTATTTACGCCCAAAAAGGTACAAAACGTTCCCATTTTCTTTTTAAAACAAATTTAAGCAACATTAGTGCTAATACAAAAACTATGCTAATTAAATAATGATTAATATGTGCAAAATCGTTATTTAATAATGGATACCTAATTAGTTCGATCAAAGAGGCTAGGGGATTCATGTAAACAACAATAGCAATACCTTTTTTTATCAATAATTCTGGTGGATATAATACAGGTGTAACTATGAATAATAGTGCTAGAATAGAAGTAATAGCATGCTGAAGATCTCTATATCTAAGACCAAGATAAGCAAAACTGCCACTAATACCATAAAAATAACATACTAAAATTACAATCCCTGGTAACATATAAAAAATGCTTAAAATGTTGAATTTATCAAAAATAATTAAAATTCCTACAACAGTGCAAAGACCAACAGCTAAATAAAACAAAGAGGTAAATAAGGTGCGGAATATAAAAATTGACTGAGGTAGAGGAAGTTGCTTAAGATAATTATGGGCTATTACAAAAGTGCCGCAACCTTCAATCATAGCAGCAGAGATAAATGTCCAAAGAACTGATCCTATAGTTAAAAATGGGATAAATTCGGATGCTTTCATGCCAAAAATCCTTGACCAAACATATCCTGCTACTAAGGAAAAAAACAATTGTTGTATGACAATCCAAGATATACCAAGATATGATCGTCTGAATCTGCTTTTTAAATCTTGCTTAGCTAAAAAATAATATAAATCGAAATATTTAATAGCTACTGAGAGATCACTTTTCATATATAAACTTCTGCTTGAGCAAGTGTTAAACCTGCCTCATCTTTACTAGCAATTTTAATTTCTGATACCAAAGGCCATTCTATGCCAATTTCAGGATCAGACCATAGTATACTTCGCTCTAATTCTGGCGCATAATAATCAGTAGTTTTGTACAACATCTCGGATGAATCTGCAAGAGATAAAAACCCATGAGCAAAACCAGCTGGAATCCATAATTGCTTTTTGTTTTTAGCTGACAATAATGCTCCCACCCATTTACCAAATGATGGTGAGTTTTTTCTTATATCAACGGCTACATCAAAAACCTCGCCACTTATTATGCGCACCAATTTACCTTGTGCTTTCGGATTTAATTGATAATGCAAACCTCTTAGCACGCCTTTATGTGAACATGATTGATTATCTTGAACAAAACTTACTTTTTGCTCAATAATTTTTTCAAAATTACTATGATTAAAGCTTTCGAAAAAGAAACCTCGATCGTCAGAATAGGTTTTTGGTTCTAACAAAACCACTTCTGGAATTGCTAATTTAATAAAATTCATTTTACACTGTCTCCTTTAAAAGCTTAAGTAGATATTTACCATATTGATTTTTAGACATCATATTCCCTAGCTCTTCTAGTTTGGCATCGTCAATCCAACCCATGCGCCAAGCAATTTCTTCTGGGCAGCCGATTTTAAAACCTTGTCTATGTTCAATAGCTGCAACAAATTGTGAAGCCTCGAGTAATGATTCGTGAGTGCCAGTATCGAGCCAAGCGTATCCTCTTCCAAGAGTTGTGACTGCTAGTTTATTTTCCTGTAAATAAATTTTGTTTAGATCTGTTATTTCAAGTTCACCTCTTGCAGATGGTTTTATTTGCTGAGCAAAATGCACTACATTTTCATCATAAAAATACAAACCTGTAACTGCATAATCTGAACGAGGCTTAGCTGGTTTTTCTTCCAAAGAAACAGCGACTTTATCTTTGTTAAATTCAACTATACCATATCTTTCTGGATCACTAACTTTATAAGCAAAAACAGTTGCTCCATCTTTTCTTTCGTTAGCATTTGATAATAATTGTGATAATCCATCCCCGTGGAAAATATTATCTCCAAGTATTAAACTACTGGGGGAATTACCAACAAAATCAGCGCCAATGATGAATGCTTCTGCCAAACCACCGGGATAATTCTGTACCAAATAACTAATATTAATTCCTAGATTTTTGCCGTCATCAAATAATATTTTAAATAATGGTATATCACGAGGAGTTGAAATAATTAAAATTTCACGAATGCCAGCTAACATTAAAACAGAAAGTGGATAATAAATCATTGGTTTATCAAACACTGGTAGTAATTGTTTTGATACGCTAAGAGTTGAAGGGTAAAGGCGCGTGCCTGAGCCGCCAGCAAGGATGATACCTTTTCTATTCATATAAAAAATTTTGTCATTTTTAATTCTTCTAATAGGAAAGGAATATACACTTTCCATTTTGGTAGCACAAGATTAAATTTATTAGTGATTTTACTAGTATCTAATCTTGAATTTATTGGGCGTTTAGCAGCAGATTTATAATCTTCTGATGATATAGGAATAATATTTTCAGGTAAACAAGTGAATTTAACACCAGATTCATGGGATTGTTTTATTAGCATTTTTGCAAATTCATACCAAGATGCTTCGCCAGTAGCAGATAAATTATAAACACCGCTAAATTGCTCTGCTGGTAACGATGAATTGATCTTGATTTTATATAAAATAAAAGAGGTAACTTTTGCTATTAAAGATGCATTTGTTGGTGCTCCAATTTGGTCATTCACTATTTTTAAGGATTCGTTTTTTTGCGCTAGAGCCAAAATTGTTTTGGCAAAATTCTTACCATAAGAATCATAGACCCAAGAAGTACGCAAAATTGTATATTTTTGACAAATAGACTGAATATAATTATCAGCTGCAAGCTTGCTTTGCCCATAAATACTTAAAGGGTTTGGAATATCTGATTCTGTATAAGGGGAATCTTTACTACCATCAAACACATATTCGGTTGAATAATGTATCAACCAAGCATTGATCAGAGCTGCTTCTTCGGCAATTATTTTCACGGCTTCAGTATTAATTGCAAAAACATCAGAACTATCCGATTCGGCTTTGTCTACAGCGGTGTAAGCTGAGGCATTAACTATAATATCTGGTTTATGCATTTTTATGCATGTTCTTAGTTTTTCATTATTCCTGAAATCTAGATCAGCACTTCCATAAGCTATAATTTCTCCAAGAGGCAATAGCTCAGATTGAAGCCTTCTTGCTATCTGACCATTCTTGCCGAATAATAATATTTTCATAGTTTGTTTATTAATACTGAATGTTTTTTTATTTCGAGATCAATTTTGAAAATAATTAGCGTAACTATTACCAACAAATTTCGCTATATAGATAATAATAAAAACTTCTTACCAGTAGCTAAGTCAAATATGATTCTGGTAATAGATCTTTTAATTATAAGTGAAATAATTATTCTATTTTGACAATTTAAGTAAGACTATCCAGTGATATTTGTTCTGGATAGTCTTTTTTTACTACTCGAAATAGACTAAAGCTTTAATTCAATCTTTGCTTTTTCTGAAAGGTCAGAAAAATATTTTTCAACTATATCCTTAGATAGTTTATTTTTAATTGACTGCTCTGCTTGTTCTTTGGTAGGTACTTGAACTGGTCTTTTATCAAGCATTTTAATAATATGCCAACCAAATTGAGTTTTTACAGGATCAGACACTTCATTTTTTTTCAATGAAAAAGCTTTTTCTTCATATTCTGGTACTAACTGACCTTTTAACACATAGCCAATTTCTCCTCCATTAGCTTTTGAACCTTCGTCCTTTGAAAATTCCTTTACTAAATCAGCAAAATTACTGCCTTTATTGAGTTTTTTCTTAATTTCTTTAGCTTTTTCTTCGGTGTCAACAAGTATATGACTTGTCTTAACTTCTTCTTGCCCTTTTAGACTTGCGACTAAAGCTTTATATTCGTCGTCGATCATTTTGTCAGTGATTTTATCTTTTATCTGGCGCTCTAAAATTTCTTGCTGAATCATTTGCGATTCAATTCCTTTGATTTTTGTCTTGAATTCTTCGGAATCACGGATTTTTAATTTATCAGCTTCTTGCTCAAGCAATTTAGAATTAATGTATCCCTTAACCAAAACTTCCTGAACATTTTTGTCAAGTTCAGAGAAGTTTTTGCCTTTGCTTTCTGGTTGCATGGAAAGTACGGGCTTGAATTGTTCCATAACTTGTTCTGCAGTTACGTTACCACCTGTATAAGTTGCTACTATTTTATTATCAGCCGCTAATACTGTTGAACTAAATAAAGTGGCAGAGAGGAATATTGTTGCTATTCTTTTCATAATCAA
This sequence comes from Rickettsia typhi, assembly GCA_945883665.1. Taxonomy (GTDB): domain Bacteria; phylum Pseudomonadota; class Alphaproteobacteria; order Rickettsiales; family Rickettsiaceae; genus Megaera; species Megaera typhi_B. The sequence continues at coordinate 57,105 of CAMCXV010000001.1, forward strand.
TACTAATTTTTTGTTAAAACTCTATTGTTTTTAAAAGTTCGTCATAGTAAAGTCAATTGCTATTTACAATTTGTTTGATAAATTAATAAAATTGAATATTTTAAACAATAATAAAAACAACGAAATCAAATATAAAAATAAAATGTTCTCCATACTTACTAAAATTTTTGGCACAGCTAATGGTCGTATAATTAAAAGATTACAAAAAGAAATCTATAAAATTAGTGATTTTGAGAGCAAAATTAAAAATTTAACAAACCAAGAATTATCATCAAAAACAATTGAATTCAGACAAAAATTAGCAAGTGGTCAAACGCTTGAAGATATAAGTTACGAAGCATTTGCTGTAGTTCGAGAGGCTTCTAAAAGAGTAATTGGACAAAGGCATTACGATGTTCAGCTAATTGGTGGAATGATAATACATAGAGGTGCAATTGCTGAAATGCGTACAGGCGAAGGTAAAACTCTTGCTTCAACATTACCTGCTTATTTAAATGCTTTATCAAATAAAGGAGTTCATATTGTTACAGTTAATGATTATTTAGCAAAGCGTGATTCAGAATGGATGGGAAAAATATTTAAATTTTTAGGTCTTACTGTGAGTGCTGTTGTTGCTGAAATGACTGATTCTGAAAGAAAAGCAGCCTATAATTGTGACATAACTTATGCTACTAATAATGAACTTGGGTTCGATTATCTGCGTGATAATATGAAATTTACTGAAGAATCAAAAGTTCAGCGTCCTTTTAATTATGCTATAATCGATGAAGTTGATTCAATATTAATCGATGAAGCAAGAACTCCGCTAATAATATCGGGTCCGGTTGATGATCGTTCTGAATTATATAGCAAAATTGATGCTTTAATAAAAATATTAAAGCAAAGTGATTACGAAAAAGACGAAAAATTAAAAAGTGTTAATTTAACAGAAGATGGTATTAACAGAATTGAATTTATGTTAGCGGAAAAAGGTCTTATTAATCAACATTCTAGCCTATATGATTTTGATAATCTAAATTTAGTACACTATATTAACCAATCTCTACGAGCTCATTATATTTTTACTTGTGATGTTGATTATATTATCAAAGATAGAAAAATCATGATAATAGATGAATTTACTGGCAGGGTAATGGATGGCAGAAGATATTCCGATGGTTTGCATCAATCCATAGAAGCAAAAGAGCAAGTTCCAATTCAAAATGAGAATCAAACACTTGCTTCTATTACATTCCAAAACTATTTTAGAATGTATCCAAAATTATCGGGTATGACGGGCACTGCTATGACGGAAGCTGGTGAGCTTAAGGATATTTACAATTTAGAAGTAATATCCGTGCCGACTCACAATCAGATTAGTAGAAAAGATTTAGATGATGAAATTTACGGTACTAGAAAAGAAAAATATAATGCTATAATGAATCTTATAAAAGATTGTTATGAAAGAGAGCAACCAATTCTAGTTGGTACTATAAGCATCGAGAAATCAGAAGAAATTTCAAAAGAATTAACCAATAACAACATAAATCATAAAGTGTTGAATGCTAAAATGCACGAACAAGAAGCGCATATTATAGCTCAGGCAGGTAGGCTTGGAGCTGTAACGATTGCAACTAACATGGCTGGTCGTGGTACTGACATTATGCTTGGAGGAAATCCAGAAATGATGGCAGAAGAACTTGATGAAAGAAATCTTACCCCTAAGGAATATGAAGCAGCTATAGCTGAAATTAAAGAAAAAGTAAAAAAAGAAAAAGAATTAGTTGTTGCTACTGGAGGGCTTTATGTCATAGGTACTGAAAGACATGAAAGTAGAAGAATTGACAACCAGCTTAGAGGGAGATCGGGAAGGCAGGGTGATCCTGGCGCTACAAGATTCTTTTTGTCTTTAGAAGACGATTTGATGAGAATTTTTGCTTCCGAACGTATTTCTGGTGTTCTAAGGACTTTAGGACTAAAAGATGGTGAGGCAATAGGTCATCCTATGATTAGTCGTTCGCTTGAAAAAGCACAACAGAAAGTTGAATCTCATAATTATGAGATAAGAAAGAATTTACTTCGTTTTGATGATGTGATGAACGATCAACGAAAAATTGTTTATGAGCAAAGGAATGAGATTATTTCTTCGGAAGATGTTTCTGAATTTAGAATTAATATGACCGAGCAATTGGTAACAAATTTAGTACAAAAATATATCAATCCAGGCGCTTACAGAGAAGATTGGTTATCAAATGATTTAAGTGCGCAAATACAGAATATTTTTGATATTAAAATTTCTCCTAAAGAAATTAATGACATTGAGGGTAATGAAGTCGATATTACAGCAAAAATAACGGAATTAGTTAATGATTTGTTCCAGCGTAAAGAACAAAGCTATACAAAGGAAGTTATGAGAGATGCTTCAAAATATATTCTACTCACAACTTTTGATCAGGTATGGAAGGAGCATTTACGTAATCTTGATTATTTAAGACAAGGCATTTCTCTTAGAGCTTATGGTCAAAAAGATCCTCTTAATGAATATAAGAGAGAGGCATTTAACCTTTTCGAAAAAATGCTTGATCATTTAAGAGAATTATATATTCAGAGACTATGTTTCTTGCATGTGGATACCGAACATCTTAATAGACAATCTATGTTACTTGCGAATAAAGAATTGCAAGAGATGAGTAGAAGCAGAATTGATCCTGCTTTTGAAAAATATAATTCTGGAGTGAGTTTAGAAACAAAAGCAAAGCCTTTTAAATCTTATGTCAATCCAGAAAATAGAATTCCAGCTGACCCTGAAACTTGGGGGAAGATTTCAAGAAACGAGGAGTGTCCATGTGGTTCAGGTAAGAAGTATAAACATTGCCATGGATTGGGGGATTAATTTGCCTTTTGTAATAAAATTTCTATAAGTTAAAAAGAAATGGTCTAATAATTATAGATTAGAGCTAAAATGGGGCTACTGAGCGATCACATAAAGTAGCTCCGGTTTTTTATGTTTAAATTCAAAAATTATATCAAAATCCTTAAACTCCCAAAACTTATTTGATAAAATATGTGTTTACATGAAAATAGGATAATTCTTCTACATCAATAGTGAATTGGACTTTGGACAAAACTATTCCCAGGAGCCCTAAGTTTATTCAAAAAAATAGTGTTTCAAAGCTCCATTATCGAATTTTAGGTAGTATTTAATAGTAAATTTGTAAATTCTGAGGCAGAAATATTGAATTTTTTTAATGTTGCTT
>CAMCXV010000002.1 GCA_945883665.1 Rickettsia typhi
CACTCCTATTATTTAAATTAATAAATAATAGGAATATAGATTGATACTAATGGATTAATATTGCTTTAAATATTCCACCTATAGGGTGGGTCAATTTTGGACGCACATTAACCCATTTACTGGGTCAGTATTGCACGCTTTTTAACACTTTGTTATTAGTTGTATTCTAGCTGTTTTAACAGATTTTACCAGATTATTTTTGATCATTTCAAGCAGAATAATCATCTTAGATTGGTGTTACTAACTTGATTTTAAAGGGTGGCTCTTTAATTCTATCATTTTGTACAAAACATCTAAAGCTTCTTTAGGGGATAATTCGTTAGGATCTATTTTACTACAAAAATCATATATTTCTTTGTACTTATCTATTTCGTCATCTTTTACAGAGAATAGATTTAAGTTTTGTGATTCACCTATAAAAGCCTCTTTGTTTGATTTCTTTACATCTTTTTCAAACTTTAAAAGCAATTGGTTGGCCTTTCTAATGACTGAAGCTGGTAAACCTGCCATTTGCGCAACATGAATACCATAAGAACGGTTTGCAAAACCCTTGATAATCTTATGTAGAAATAATATTTTTCCATCATTCTCATTAATTGCTATAGTATAATTAACAAGCGAGGGGAATATATCGCTTAAATTTGTTAATTCATGATAATGCGTAGCAAATAAACATCTTGCTTTTATTTTGTCATGAATATAATCAAGCACTGACCAAGCTATTGCCACTCCGTCATAAGTAGAAGTCCCCCTACCCACCTCATCTAAAATCACAAAAGATCTATTGGTGCTTTGAGATAATATGGCTGATGTTTCTATCATTTCTACCATAAAAGTAGATTGACCTTTAGTTAAATCATCCCCTGCCCCAACTCTACTAAATATTTTATCAATCACTCCTATTTTTGCTCCAGCAGCTGGCACAAAACTACCTATATGAGCTAGAATTGCTATTATAGCATTTTGGCGCAAAAAAGTGCTTTTTCCAGCCATATTTGGTCCTGTAATTAACCATATTCTTTCATCATTATTTATAACACAATCATTACCAGTAAATGATTCATTATTAGATTTTAAAAATTTTTCAACTACTGGATGTCTACCATCTTGTATCTCAAAATTTATATCATTCGACAAAATAGGTAAGCAATAATCAAATTCATCAGCTATAAAAGCAAAATTCAAAAATACATCTAATTTATTGATTGCATGGCTAAGTAAAATTAATTTTTTTGCATTATCAATCACTGCATTACAGATATCCATATACACTTCTTTTTCTAACCCTACTAACATCACTTTGGCATTAAGAATTTTACTTTCAATTTCTTGTAATTCTTCAGTAGTATAACGAACAGAATTAAGAGTTGTTTGTTTATGAATAAATTTTTTATCTGTTATCTTATTACTATGTCTTGATGTAATCTCAATAAATAATCCTATAACATTATTATTAGAAATTTTTAGAGTTTCTATCCCAAGTTCTTTTCTATATTTATCTCTTAGCTTATCAATAAACTTGCGACCATTGTGAATTAATTCTTGTAACTCATTGATTTTGGCGTGAAATTCAGGTTTTATAATGTCTCCTTCAGTAATAAGGATTGACGCATCTTCTCTTATAGATTCATCAATTAAATTTGCAAGTTCTGAATTTCCAATTAATGGTGCAACAATTTTTTCTATATTTTCCGGTAAATCAATAGCTTGATGGGCAATAAAACAAGACATAATTTCTTCTGATATTAAAATAGTATCTCTTATGCTTAATAAGTCTCTGGGAGATCCTCTTTGCATTTGAATACGAGTGAAACAACGTTCTAAATCAGAAAGTTTTACCATTATCTTTCTGATATTGGCAGTTAATTGAATATTTTTAAAGAAAAAATTTGTTATATCAAGCCTTGAGTTAATTTTGAATATCTCAACCAATGGAGTACTTAAATAATCATATAATAATCTTGATCCACCTTTAGTAATAGTGTGATTAATCGCATGAAATAAACTACCTTTAGCATTCCCATTAATAGATGAAGTCAATTCAAGATTACGACGTGTTCCAGAATCAATAATCATAAATTTTTGAGAATTTAATATCTTAGGAAAAGGTAATTTTGGTAAATTAGCTTTTTGAGTTAAAGATATATACTCTATAGCACTTCCCACAGAACTTATTTGATTGCTATCAAGCTCACCAATTGCATTAATCGAATTAATGTTGTAATAATTTTCAATAATTTTTATTGATTTTTTTTCTGCAAAAAAACTATCAACTTGGAATGTGATTCGAATATTTAAAGCTCTTTCAATATTTGTAGCTATAATTTCCGAACGAAATTTCTCACTAAGAAGCACTTCACTAGGTTTTATTCTTTCAATCTCACTAATTAATTGATCAGAAGAACAATTAACAACAAAAATCTTAGAAGTTGATAAATCAAGATAGCAAACAGAACTATTAATCTTTCCTACCACGATAGTTGCAAGATAGTTTGGTTTACCACAATCTAGTAAAGATTCTTCAATCAATGTGCCTGCTGTTATAATTCTAGTAACTTCGCGTCTTACAACTGCTTTATACCCTGCACGTTTTTTTGCTTCTTCAGGCGTTTCCATTTGTTCACAAATGACAACTTTAAATCCCTCTTCAAGCAATTTATTTAAATAATTTTCAAGCGCATGAAATGGCACACCACACATTGGTATTTCATCTTCAGCAGTTTTGCCCCTTTTAGTTAAATTAATTCCCAAAACCTTAGAAGCAATAATAGCATCTTCGTAGAATAATTCATAAAAATCACCCATACGAAACAATAATAGGGATTCTAAATTAGCAAATTTTATATCCAAATATTGACGCATCACCTGCGTAGCAGCAATATAATTATACTTTTCATGAAAAAGTTTGATGTCCATATCCAAATCTTATAGAGTAAATTAACCTTAAGATTTTTTATTTAATAATATGCTGCATAATGTGATCAACAAAAATTTTAAGCTTAGAAAAAATAAAAGGTAAAACTAAAATCATTGAAAAATAAACTGCAATAATTTTAGGAACAAAAGTTAGCGTTGTTTCTTGAATTTGAGTCAAAGCTTGAAACAAAGATATTACTAAACCTACAACTAGTGCAACTATTAAAATTGGCGCAGAAACGATTATTAAAACATAGATCGCTTCCCTGCTTATATCAGATATTGTTCCTAAATCCATAAAATCTTATAATATTTCCAATATTTAATCCCTTGAAACTCATACATAACAAAATAGATAAGCCAACACAATAATCATTTTAAAAAATTTTGTACATTGCCAGACATACGAAAATAAATTGTATTATAAGTATTATCTTGTCTAGCATATTTTTTCTTTCTTATAGACATACTACCGAAACCACGAATTTCGATCCGGTTTTTTTTGTACAATTGCTCTTTTATATTATCAATAACAAGATCCACTGCTACCTGTGCATCATCTTTTGACAAATAATCCAGCTTTGTCATTAAATTTGCTATTAAATCTTTTTTTGTTGCCATAATTTTTAGCTTTTTTACTAAAAAATTGATTGAATTCCTAAAAATTTTCTAGATAACAAACTTTTAATAGAATTATTTAAATCATCAAAAAACATGTCAATAATTTTTTCTCTAGGATTTAGTTTAATTTCTAGGATTTTTAAATTTTTAGGAATATCTTTTTTTTCCTCAAGCCATTTTATAGCTGAATCCTCATTGCCTATCTCATCAATTAATTTATATTGCATTGCTAATTTAGCAGAATAAACTCTACCATCTGCAATTTTCCTAACAAAATCAAGATCCAGATTCCTTCTTTTCGATACCAATTCAGTAAAATAATCGTAAACGTCATATATGTTATCCATTACAGCTTTTTCAGCTTCTGAATTAAGTTTTTCTGTAAAACTAGGATTAGCTTTTAAAGGATTAGATTTAAAATGATTAAATTTTATCCCTACTCTCTCTGCAAGTTCAGTAATCTCAGGCATTTCCATCAATACCCCAATTGATCCTGTAATTGTTCCATTATGAGCAATTATATAATCACCCCCTAGAGCAATCAAATATCCCCCAGATGCTGCAACTGAATCCATAATTACCACAACTGGTTTATTCTTAGCAATTTTTCGAAAAGAATTATATAACATTTCCGATCCAACAACGCTCCCTCCAGGAGAATTAATATGGATAATTACTGCTTTTACATTCTTATCTACAGCTATTTTTTCAAGCTTTTTCACTCTAGATAGATCGTCATATATAATTTCCTCTAACAAAATATTAGCAATATAATCTCCACTCATATCTTTTGACAAATAAGATATATTTTTATTAGTAAATATCTTATTTCCAACAATAAAAATTATTGCACTTATCAGTAACAAACAAATTATTTTCCATTTTGCTAGTTGAAATTTATTTCTTTTTCTTTCTATTAAATAATCAGGGCTAATATTCATTACTTTCTCTATTTATCAAATTATTCTTTAGTTAACACAGGATTTTAAGATTTTTTATCTCTAAGAATTCTGCCTTGTTCTCTTTCCCAATCTTTATCCTTTATAGATTGCCTTTTATCATGCTGTTTTTTACCCTTTGACAATCCAAGCTCTACTTTTATAATATTTTTTTTATTAAAATATATAGAAAGCGCTATCAAAGTGTAGCCTTTTAATTTAATTTTACCAATAATTTTTTGTATTTCTTTTCCTTTAAGCAATAATTTTCTAGGTCTTTTAGTTGCGTGATTAAATTGGTTAGCTTGTTCATATTCAGCAATATGACAATTATACAAAAACAACTCCCCCCCACCCATTGCAGCATGAGTATCAGCAATAGTAACTTTACCATTCCTTGCTGATTTTACCTCACTACCAGTTAAAATTATACCAGCTTCAAACCTCTCCTCGATAAAATAGTCAAAACTAGCTTTTTTATTTTGAGCAATATTTTTTTTATATTCAGACATTACAATTTTTTTAAATCCGTTAGAGCTTTTTTTATTGAATCATGTGTTTTTAAGCGCGCTTTAGTAAGAGGCAACTTTATTTCATCAGAGCATAAATTTAACAATTGCATTGCACATTTTACACCTATTGGATTACTTTCTATAAACAAAGATTCATAAAGTGGAAGTAATTTTTCTTGCAATATAATTGCTTTGGAGTAATTACCTTGATCAAGATAATTTTGCAATTGCTTACATTCAATTGGTAATATATTAGAAACAACAGATACGCAACCTTTTCCTCCATGGGAATTATATACTATAGAGTTTTCATCATTACCAGTCATCATACTAAAATTAGAAGGTAATTTTCCTGACAGTCTAAGAGGTCTAGAAATATCACTCCCAGCATCTTTAATTGCAACTATCCTTTCGCATTCTGCAAGTTTTAAAATAGAACTATCAGCTAAATCCACACCAGTTCTACCAAGATGTGTATATAGCATAAGTGGTAAGTTAGTACTATCATGCAACATTTGAAAATGCTTTATGATTCCATCTTGTTCAGGTCTTATATAATGTGGAGAAGTGCACATTATACCATCAATTCCTAATTTCGTTAATTTTTTAATTTTTTTTACGGCAGATTCAGTTGCTACGGTTGATAAAGCAGCAATAATATTTATTTTCTTGTTTGCCATTTCATTGGCAAGATGAATTAGATTGTAATATTCTAGATCTTCTAGACTATTCCCTTCTCCTGTGCTGCCAGCAACAACTAGACCAGTTATTCCAGATTGAATCTGGAATGCAATTAAGCTTTCAAGAGCTTTTTCGTCAATCTTATTATCTTTAAACGGCGTGACTAAAGCTGTGATTAAGCCTTTATAAATATTTGTTTTCATAAAACTTTTTCTTTACCTACCAATTTTGCAAACTCAGATTGCAACAATTTCACTTTTTCTTCTGGATCAAGAAACATAATTATAGAATCATTCAAATCAATTGATCCAACTCCCCCCACCTCTCTTGCGCTGCCGGTAATGAACGAATACTCATATTCACCAATTTCTTCAAGTGAAATTCTAGACTCAACTATTTCAAAACCTAAATTTTTTGCCATTTCTATCACAGTCTGTCTTGTAATACCATTTAGAAATCTATCAGCTATTGGCGTCACAAGTTTATTATCCTTGCCAAAAAATATATTCGCTACATTACATTCAGCAACATAACCTTCCTCGTCAAGAACTAAAGAATCATCATATCCAAGTTTTGATGCCGCCATCTGTGATGTTATAGCCGTGGCATAGTGCGCCGAAGATTTTGCTTGCGGAGGCAAAGCCCTAGCACTTGGCTTACACCAAGCCCCAAGATTTAATTTTAAATTATTCAAAGGTTCAATTCTAGAATATATAGCTGCAATTAATAAATTAACACTTAGTTCAGGGTTGTAAATCATCATCGACTCCGCTCCGCGCCAAATAAGTGGTCTAATATACGCATCTTTTAAAACATTTTTTTCTAATAATTCATAAGTAGCCTTATTTATTTCTGTTGCACTATATTCTATTTCAAGACCCATAATTTCAGCCGATTTCAGCAGCCTTTTAGTATGCTCCTCTAATTTAAATACTTTACCATTATAAGCTCTTTCACCTTCAAAAACCGCTCCAGAATAATGCAAACTATGTGTTAAACTATGTATGTAAGCCTCTTCTGAAGAAATAAATTTTCCATTAATCCATATAAAGTCAGACATTTTTATTAATCCATATCAAAAATTAGATAATTTTTTAGAAACCATAAAATTTGCTGTAAATACTATTATTTTTATATTATTATAACTATTTTATATAAGTTACTAGTAATGAATAGCAGCAAATTTCATATCTTGATCGTAGATGATGATAACAGAATCCTAAAACTTTTGAAGCAATTTTTGCAACAAAATAATTTTTTAGTGTCTGCTGCTACTTCAGCAAAAGAAGCATTTGAATTACTAGAAAATTTTATCTTTGATTTGATAATTCTTGATGTAATGATGCCAGAAATTACTGGTTTAGAGTTTGCTGAAAAAATAAAAGCTGCTGGAAAAACATTGCCAATTATTATGCTTACCGCCCTTTCCGAACCAGAGAATAGGATAAAAGGTTTAGAGGCTGGTGCTAAAGATTACATAACAAAACCTTTTGAACCTAGAGAATTACTTCTTAGAATTAATAATTTAATAGATTCACATAATATTTACCAAAAAGAACAAAAAATTACTAGAATCGGAAATTGTGTATATGATTTATCAACAAAAAATTTAAGCTGCGATAATCAAGATATTCCTCTTAGCTCAACTGAACAAAAACTCCTTGATTTACTAATAAACTCTACAAATCAAACGATAACAAGAGATGACCTTTCTATTCAAATGGGTGGTTTAAATCCAAGGTCTATAGATGTCCAAATCGTAAGACTAAGAAACAAATTAGAACCAGATCCAAAAAATCCAAAATACCTAAAAACGGTTAGGAATTTAGGTTATGTATTATATATTTAACTTAATTTTACCTAGCTTTATAAAAAGGAAGCTAATACCTAAAAGCTTACTCTCAAGATTCGTACTGATTATAATAATCCCAACTTTAATTGGTCAATTTTTTGCTCTGCATTTATTTTATGAAAGACATTGGTATAACGTCTCATACCATACAAGCTCTGTAATTATCACCGAGATAGAATCTTTATTACAACAAAAAGAACTTTATAAAAATAAGAGTCAGGTCACAAAATATCTTAATTTGTCATATATTCTTTTACCAAATCAAACAATAACCTCAAACAATTTGAATAAAGCTGAGGAATTAGAAATTTTAAAAAAACAGCTCGAAAATAAAATCAGCTATCAAAGTAACGTTTCAATGGATGAAAATGAGAAAATAAGCATTTTAATACAAATTCATAAAGATATTATAAGCATAACACTACCAGCCAAAATTTTACTTAACCCAACAACTTCTATTTTTGTGCTATGGGTAATTTTCTTAACAATATTACTGTTAACTGTTTCTCTGATTTTTTCTAAAAACCAAATAAAATCAATTTTAGACTTAACAAACGCAGCTGAAAAATATGGCCGCGGTGAAAAAATGGATAATTACAAACCATCGGGAGCAAGGGAAATAAGAAAAGCTGGTCTTGCTTTTATTAAAATGAAAGATAGAATAGAACGTCAAACAAGTCGACGAACCCAGATGCTAGCTATGATTTCGCATGATTTAAACACTCCTTTAACACGAATGAAATTACAAGTAGAATTGATGAGTAATTCTGATGAAAAGGAGGAATTAAACCATGATATTAAAAGCATGCAACATATGATATCATCCTATTTAGATTTTGCCAAAGGCGAAGGCGGAGAAGTTTTTGTAAAAATTGAATTAAATAATTGGGTTAGAAAATATCTAAAATTATCTTGGAATTTTGCCAATATACAAATATTAGCAAAAGAAAAAGAAATATATACTCAAATAAAACCTCATTCCTTTTCAAGGGCATTGAATAATATTATCAGCAATGCAATAAAATACTCAACAAAAATAAAAATTTCTGTATATTCGAATGATGAAGAAGCAATTATCATAATAGAAGATAACGGAAAGGGAATTGATGATCATGAAAAAATTCACGTTTTCAAACCTTTTTATCGTGGAAACAAAGCAAGAACTCTAAAAGACTCGACAAATGTAGGTCTTGGTCTTGCCATTACAAAAGAAATAATAAATGGTCATTATGGCTCAATCAAATTAGAAAAAAGCAAAGAATTAAAAGGATTGTTAGTCAGAATCAAAATACCAAAATTAATTAATAAATAATAATTATATAATGACAACTACTACCAATTTTGATGTAAATCATAATATAAAACATCTATCAATTATAATGGACGGCAACGCTAGATGGGCAGATAATAATGGTCTTTCTAAAGGTGAAGGTCATAGGAAAGGCGCGGAAGTTGCAAAAACTATAGTACTTCAAATGTTAAAACTCAATATTCCATATCTTACATTATATACTTTTTCATCTGAAAATTGGCAAAGACCTACTGATGAAGTATCATTATTAATGAAATTACTTAACTATTACGTTGAAAACGAAATAAAAACTCTTCATAAACATCAAATAAGACTCAAAGTAGTTGGTAATTTAGATAAAATAAACAATGATTTAAAAAATAAAATAATTCATGCTATAAATCTTACAAAAGATAATAGTGAAATGACTGTATGCTTAGCTTTTAGCTATGGAAGTAGAGCAGAAATAGTACAAGCTTGTCAAAGAATTATTAATTCTAATATAAAAGAAATATCAGAGGGGGTTTTTAGTAAATTTCTATATGATCAAGATATGCCAGATGTTGATCTTTTTATAAGACCAGGTGGTTTTTATAGAATGAGTAACTTTTTATTATGGCAAGCAGCCTATGCAGAATTATATTTTACAGAAAAATTATGGCCAGATTTTTCTATCAACGACATAAAAGAAGCCATTCAGAATTATTCAACAAGAAAAAGAAATTTTGGGGTAAGATAAATGAGAAAAAATCTATTTAAAAAATCGTCAAATCTACGTCTTAGAATCATTTCTGCTATTTTCATTGGATGTGCTTTTATAATAGCAATCTTTTTTGTCAGAACTTTATTTTATGTTTTGATGCTTGTAGTAGCAGCTGGTATGCTAGCAGAATGGTATGACATAACTAGTAAAAAAAGTAATTATCTATATTCAGGTCTGCTAATAATTCCAATACCTATATCTTGTTTACTTTATATATCCAGTGTTGATAAAACAGGTTGGTTGTTATTTACTTTTTTTGCAATTATTTGGTCTGTAGATTCAGCAGCTATGTTTGTAGGAAAATTAATAGAAGGGCCAAAATTGGCTCCTAAACTCAGTCCTAAAAAAACTATATCAGGATTGTTAGGAGGTGTTTCAGCAGCAGCTTTGCTTTCAATGTTTTTGAATCTAATACCATCTTATAATATTGAAAATTATTCTTCAGATTTTAGGATAATTTTATTTTTACAATTTGCATTTATTGGTTTTGTTTCACAGATGAGTGATTTATTTATTTCTTATTTTAAAAGAAAATTTAATATTAAAGATAGTGGAAATTTAATACCTGGTCATGGTGGTATGCTAGATAGATTCGATAGTATAATACTAACAGCTCCATTTGTTGCATTTTACTTAAGTAACCAAATATACTAATATTCTATAGAATAATTAGGAAATCAAACTAATCTATTATGATAAAAAAAAACCGACTAAAATCTATAAAATTTACTAAGAAAACGGTTTTTAATATGGTAATATTACTTATGTTATTGTACTTTATATTTCATTCTATTTACGGTAGCAGAGGGGTAATAGCATATTTCAAACTACAAGCAGAATTAGAAAATGCACATAGCAAACTAAATGCTTTAAGAGTGGAGAGATTAGAAATAGAAAATAAAGCAAAACTACTAAGACCAGAATCTTTGGATAAAGATATGTTGGACGAAAAAGCTAGAAATGTTTTGGGTGTTGTTTCACCAAATGAACAAGTATTTAAAAAAGAAAATTTAAACGAAAATTAAAGAAGTTTTTAACTTAGGAGGTTATTATAAAAAGAGTCACAGTTTTTCACGATGATTTACCATCGGATTTTCATCTTATTGGCGATATTGCTATAGATACAGAAACAATGGGTTTAGATTTAGCAAGAGATCGCTTGTGTGTTGTCCAAATAAGTAACGGCGATGGAGATGCTTATCTGATACAATTTTCTAAGGATAAATACGATGCGCCAAATTTAAAAAAAATACTTTTAGATTCTAACAGAGTAAAGATTTTTCATTTTGCACGTTTTGATTTAGCTGCAATAAAAAAATATCTTAATATTGAATTATCAAATATTTTTTGCACTAAAATTGCTTCTAAATTAATAAGAACTTATACTGATCACCATGGTCTAAAAGATCTATGCAGAGAGCTTATTGGGGTTAACATTTCGAAACAACAACAATCTTCTTATTGGGGAACTGATAAACTTAGCGAAGATCAAAAAGAATATGCTGCTAAAGATGTGATATATTTACATTCGCTAAGAGAGATATTAATTGAAATGCTAATAACAGAAAATAGAAATGATATTGCCCATAAATTATTTGAATTCTTACCTACTAGAGTAAATTTAGATCTAATGGGATGGAATGAAATTGACATATTTTCACATAGTACAAAATGAATTTTCATAACACCGCTCAAAGAGTGATAAACGAAGAAGCTAATGCTTTAAAAACTCTGGAATCACAAATACCTAGAGATTTTTCAGAAGTGGTTAACGTTATTTTAAAAATAACAGGACGAGTGATTATAATAGGTATAGGTAAAAGTGGTTATATTGCCAGAAAAATTGCTTCTTCATTAGCATCAACTGGCACACCAGCATTTTATATTCACCCTTCAGAAGCAAGTCACGGGGATCTTGGAATGATAACTAAATCTGATATAGTATTAATGTTATCAAACTCTGGAGAGACTAAAGAACTATTCGATACTATTAATTATTGCAAACGTTTTTCTATAAAAATGGTTGCAATGACTATGAATCCAGATTCAACTCTTGCTAAAAATAGTGATTTTTTACTAACTATTCCAGTAATTAAAGAAGCATCGTTATTATCAGCACCTACCACTTCTGCCCTTATGATGTTAGCATTAGGAGATGCAATAACTATATCTTTACATGAAGCAAAAGGTTTTTCGAAGGATGATTTTTTTGTTTTTCACCCCGGTGGGAAAATTGGAGCTAATCTATTAAAAATCAAAGATTTAATGTTTGTTGGCGATAATCTTCCCTTGGTAAAATTAGATGATTCTTTTGCTAATGTAATTTTACTAATTACCCAAAAAAGCTTGGGCTGCGCAGCTGTAGTAGATGATGATCAAAATTTACTTGGTATAATAACTGATGGCGATTTAAGAAGAAATATAAATAAAGATCTTACTACAATGAAAGCAGAAGATATAATGACAAAAACACCTAGATCAGTAAGTCAAAATATTTTAGCAACTGAAGCTTTATTTATAATGAATGATAAATCAATTACTGCATTACCAGTTACTGAAAATAATAAAATAATAGGAATAATACATATTCATGAAATTATAAGGGCTGGTATTACTTAAATATGAAAAATATTACTAAAAACAATAAAATTTTAAAATATATATTCCTTATATCTGGAATAATTGTTTTGTTTTTAATAATATCTTACTCTTCAAATAAGGAACAACAAATACCTAAAGATGAATTAGACATAGAGAAAATGGAGCATATTCCAAAAGAATTTAATTTAAATATTAATAATTCAGTTTTTGAAGGATATAACAAAAACAAACTACCTTATCAAATTAAGGCAAAAATGGTTACAAAAGCAAATAATAATATCTATAATTTAAATGATATTAATGCACAATGCAATACAGGGAATGGTATTTTACAAATTCTAGCACAAAATGGTGTTCTTAACGAAACAACGAAATTTTTTACTATTTATCAAAATGTTCAGATTATATTTGATAATATTTCATTAACCAGTGATAAAATGAATTTTAATTTAAACTCTAATCTAGTATATAGTGATCAACCAGTTATAGTTAATTTTCAAAATTCAACTATAAAAGCTTCTAGCTTTAGTGCTGATGATTCTAATAATATTATAAATTTTAAAGGAAATGTGGTTTCAACATTTAATCTCAATGATTTTTGAGTTTAAAAATTACTGTAATATTTTGCTTTTATTAGTAATAATTAGCATCTCTCTATTTTCTAATGTAGCAAGTGCAGAATATAAGAAATTTAGCGATTCTGATATAATAATAACTTCAGATTTTTTGAATCTTGATAAAAATAATCTATCTGCAACTTTTAAAGGATCAGTAACTGTAATATTTGAAGATATAATAGTAAAAACTAATTATTTGATAATATATTATACCAACAATAATAATAAAAGATCTATTGAGAAAATTAAAATTCCAGGTAAATTGAAAGCTATTAAAAAGCTAACTAACGAAGTAATAGTAGCAGATAGCGGAGATTATCTAGCATTATCAAATCAATTAATACTGATGGGTAATGTAAATATGCAAAAAGATAAACATATAATAGTGACAGATAAAATGATATATTCCACCAGATTTAATTTTACGCCTAAAAAAAACCATGAAAGATAAAATAATAATTCAAAATATTTCAAAATCTTATAATAAAAAACCAATTTTGTCAGATATATCTATTGAAGTATCCCAAGGAGAATCTATAGGCTTGTTTGGTCCTAATGGAGCAGGCAAAACCACTTTGTTTAGTATAATAATAGGTATTGTAAAAACAGATACCGGACGATTATATCTAGGAAATCATGATATAACAAATTTACCTATACATATTAGGTCACAACTTGGTATTAGTTATTTACCACAAGAATCTTCAATTTTCAGAAGTATGAATGTTAGAGATAATATTAAAGCAATCCTAGAAATAAAAAATTCTGATAAAGAAGAAATAGACCACAAAGCTACAGAATTACTAAACGAATTTTCAATAAGCCATTTAGAAAACAAAATAGCTTCCACCTTATCAGGCGGAGAGCGTAGACGCCTTGAAATAGCACGTACTCTTGCCTCTAACCCTCGTTTTATTTTATTAGACGAACCTCTTGCTGGGATAGATCCAATTGCTGTTAATGATATAAAATATCTTGTTAGTCATTTAAAAGAAAGGAATATAGGAATTCTTGTAACCGACCATAATGTGAGAGAAACCTTGGATATGGTTGATCGCACTTATGTTATTTATGATGGCAAAATTCTTATGGCAGGAACACCAGAAGAAATTATCAACAGTGCAAAAGTACGCAAATTATATCTTGGCAATAATTTTGATAGAATTTAGAATTAAATTGCAATTGTAAAAAATATTATAATTGTAGCAAAGATCCATCTATAAGAGATTTTATAAAAGGTATGGTAATCTTTTTTTTATTCTCCAAAGAGTTTTTATTTATTTTACTTATTATTGATAAGATTTTAGAAAATTCACGAGGCAAAATTTTAATAAGATAATTTATAACATCATCATTGATAAGAATTGATAAGTTAGAAAATTGTTTAAAAATCAATATTCTCATTAATTCATCATCAATCATTAAAATATCAATTTTGTTAACAGAATTGATCCTAGAAGCTAAATCAGCGAGCTTTATTTCCGGCATTTCGTTTACGGTTATTAATAGATATTTACTATGTTCGTGCAATGTATTAAAATAATGCAAAACATCTTTTTCACGCCAACTAGAATCAAATCCATCAATGATAAAAGCTT
Organism: Rickettsia typhi; assembly: GCA_945883665.1. Lineage (GTDB taxonomy): Bacteria > Pseudomonadota > Alphaproteobacteria > Rickettsiales > Rickettsiaceae > Megaera > Megaera typhi_B. The sequence goes on from CAMCXV010000002.1 coordinate 14,391, forward strand.
GGTGATTTTCTAAAATAGAGCTAGTCAATTCATGATTTTTCTTTAAAAATAAACCAGCTGTTTTTTTTGCCCATAATTTTGCTAAAAAACTTTTCCCTGAGGATTTAGAACCTTTAATTATCAATACTTTCGAATATGGTAAAATTCCAAAATTACTTTTCCAATCATTGATATATTTACAAGCAAGACTGTTGGAACTAGATTCAATAAAATCATTAAAATTATCTGAAATTTCTTTGTTATTTAATTTTAATGTTGTTTGTTGCATAAAAGGACTATTTTTACTTATTATAAATTCTACTAGATTTATAATAAGTAATCATATGAACTAATAGTATCTTTATTATTCCAGCAATAGGTATAGCAAAAACTATACCTATAAAACCAAAAATATTACCGAGTGCAACTATAGAAAATATTATCCATAACGGATGTAACCCTATTTTATCTCCTATAATTTTAGGGGTAAGTATATAACTTTCAACAATATGACCAATAATAAATAAAATTAATACATAGATCATTTCAATCGATGCACCATAAGAAAAATAGCAACTTACCAGCATTAAAAATAGCGATATTAATGCTCCAACAAAGGGTACTACAACTATGAATCCTGCTATTATCCCAAGCAAAAGAGCTAAATCAATATTAATCAAATTCAAACCTATAAGATAATATATACTAAGTATCAAGCATATATTCAACTGACCCCTTATATAAGCTGATAATAAAACATTAAACTCAGAAAATATCTCTCTGATTTTATTTTTTTCATTAAGCGGTAATATTGACTGCAGAGTTTCAATCATTTTTGGCCAATCCTTTAAAAAATAGAATAAAATTATAGGAACCAATACAATTATAATGAAAAAAGTAATTGTAGCTAATGTATAACTCCAAATGTTATTAGCTGCAGAGATAACAAGCGAAAAAGTAGAATTAATAAAATTTTGCAACGAACCTGAAATCTTATTGGTAATATTGGGATCAATTGCATCAATTTTAACCAAAAAATCATCGAGTCCAGAGTTAAAATTATTTTTATAAGTAGGTATTTTTGTAATAAATACAGCAATTTGATTATAAATAATTGGCAATAAAATTGCCAATAGTATAATAAACCCAGCAATAACTATACTAAATACTACAGCCGAGATCAGATCTCTTGGTAAATTGAATCTTCTAGAATTATTATCTATAATTGGTTGTAGTAAATATGCTAAAATGAAGGAAATAACAAATGGTGCTAAAGTATCAGACACCATATTTATAGTAATAGCAAAAATCAAAAAAGCCGTACTCCAAAAAACGATTTTATTCATAGCTGCAAACTCCAATTATATATAAAATAGTTGCAAATTATGTGATAGTAAATTTAATTTGAATTAGCTACCACTCTTAACGTCAATCAAATTATACAAGCTACCATGCATTTTATAGCTTAAACCATTTAGATACAAATCTTCTGCTAAATCAAAATCTGAAGCATTGGTATATATCAGTATTTTATATTTCGTTTCATAATCATGCTCAATAACAAACTTATCAACCTGAACTACTTTTTTTAATTTACCAACTAACAAATCCATTTCTTGTGGATTAAAAATATCAAAACTCATTATTATCGGTTTTTTTTCATTTTCATCTTCATTGAGATTAATTTCTGAATCAATTAATTCTTGGTTTGCATTCATCCTTAATGCTCCGTAAAGATTTACAAACTTATCAATTACTAAATTTACATTATGATTAATATCATCTATTGATTCTAATTCATACTGATCTTCTAGCTTAACATTATTGATTTCATCTGGTTTTAAAATATAAGTATCGACCTTCATTAAACTTGCACCATTTACACGATTTGTAAAAATTTCATTAGTAATAATGGTTACATTTTTAAATAAACTATTAGGGAAAATTTCAAGAAAATCATTATATTGCAGATGAAATATATTTTCAGGATTTATTCTCTTATCAGCAAGAAAACTCTTAGTTGGATACAAAATTTTATGATTATTCAAAATAGCTTTAGATTCAGACCAAACATCATTCCATTTTTTCTCTTTTCCCCAAATATTCAAGATATTTCTTTGCTTGAAAACAGGTAAAACAAGAGATTCGTAAAACATATCTTGAACCACATTATTACCATAATCTAACAATAATTGGTACAATTTACCTTTGTCATATTGATAAGTTACAGTAGCATTGTATGTTGACACAGTTGATAATTCATCAAACATCATTATTGGTTTAAACACTTCCTTTAACTTTATATAAGGCGGCTCTTCTAAGTCGCTATGCTTAACACCCATTTTATCTGCAATTAAAAAAAAAGCTCTTGTCATTCCGCGTTCGTGAGCCTTAATTTTTGCTTCATATTTATTATTACCCTTTGATTCAATAAAAATTTCAGAAATTTCAGAGATTGCACATTCCGCAGACTTCGGAAATGATAAAAAACACAGAAACAAAAGTAAAAAACATGTTTTTGAGTTTGTACCATTAAAATTAAAAAGCCTAGGCTTATGTTTACTATTTTGCACTTTTACCAATATCATTATTTACTTCTTTGCTACAGATACCGAGGCTGGTCTAATTAGTCTATCCTTAATTTTATAACCAACTTGCATTGTGCTGACTATACTACCCTCTTTGTGTTGATCTGTCAGAACTTGTGATATTGCATGATGATTATTATAATCAAAATTTTCGCCTTGCTCAGGATTTATTGATTCTATACCATGTTTTTTCAACACATCTAGCAATGCATCCCTTGTCATGACAACGCCTTCAATAATTACTTTACTATCATCATCTAAATTTTGTGGTACATGTAATAAAGCCCTAGAAAAATTATCAATAACTGGTACAAGATCTTTAACAAAACTAACTATCGCATAATCTCTTGCCTCTTCAACTTTTTTATTCATCCTATGTCTTGTATTTTCAGATTCAGCTATAGCACGAAGTAATTTATCCTGAATCAGATCTACTTGCTCTTTTAAATTATTTACTAAATCATAATCTTTTTCTTCTGCAAGAATCTTTTGCTCTTCATCTAAATTTTCAAATGCTACATTTTCGTCAAGTATCTCATTTTCTGAATCATGTAAATTTTCAACTTTATCTGTATTTTTATTTTCACCTTGTTGATCGTTGCTTTCCATAATTTTAAAATCTATTTTTTAGTTGCCTTAATATACTCATTAAAATATAGTACAAGAAGATAGTTTTTCAAGATATAAATAATTTTTCATTTTTAACCTATGCTCCGCCCTTCCAAAAGAAAAAATAATCAGATGCGAGATGTGTCTATTGAAAAAAATATTTTGAATAACGCCGAAGGTTCTTGTTTAATAAAATTTGGTAATACACAAGTTATATGCTCTGCTTCTTTAGAGCATTCTGTTCCTAGATTTTTAAAAGGTAAAAATACCGGCTGGATTACCGCAGAATACAGCATGTTACCTAGATCCACTTTGCAAAGAATGCAAAGAGAATCAGTTAAAGGGGCGCAAACTGGTAGAACGCAAGAAATACAAAGGTTAATTGGTAGATCTCTTAGATCAGCTATTGATTTAAAGATACTTGGCGAAAAACAGATTATAATTGATTGCGACGTTATAAATGCCGATGGAGGAACAAGAACAGCAGCAATTACTGGCAGCTATATTGCTTTGCATTTAGCAATTAGATCATTAATAGATCAAAGAATTATTAAAAGCAATCCTTTGAAATGTCAAATTGCAGCCATATCGTGCGGTGTATACGGGGGGCAAACAATCGTAGATCTTGATTATATAGAAGATAGTGGAGCAGATGTAGATGCTAATTTTATTTTTGGATCAAATGGCAATATAATTGAGATACAAGCTACCGGAGAAAAAACTGATTTTACCCAGCAACAGTTACTAGAAATGCTCGATCTGGCACAAAAAGCTGCTTCAAAATTATTTCAAATACAAAATCAAATTTTGCTTGAGAATATTATAGGTAAATAATTAGAAGATTCTCCGAAATTCTTTTTTAATTTATCTTTCGTGTCGCCTTGAATATAATTTTTATCAAAAATAATCTTTTTCATCTATGTTTTTCTGTTAAAAAATAGTTAACACCTATAGCTTCTCTTACTTGACCCATAGTTATTTTTGCTAAATTAGCGGCTTTATTTGTTCCCTGATATAATATTTCTTTAATATCTTCGTTATTGATGGTTTTTCTTTTGCCCCGAATAGGTTCAAGTAAATTTTGGACGGTGTTATTTAGAATATTTTTTATTGTCACATCCCCAAGTCCACCACGCTCATAGTGATTTTTTAATGATTTCACCTCTTCTTTATCATGATGGAAAATATCTAAATAAGTAAAAACTACATTCCCTTCAACCTTTCCTGGGTCAGTAATTTTTATGTGATTGGGATCAGTAAACATCTGAAATATTTTCTCCCTTACTTTTTCTTTTGTATCGGAAAGAAAAATAGCATTTCCTAAAGATTTACTTGCCTTGGCTTTTCCATCAACACCAATTAGCCTTGGAGTATTGCTTAAAATAGCTTTACATTCTTTAAGGCAGTTAGTGTTATAAATTCTATTAAAACGCCTGACGATTTCATTTGTTTGCTCAATCATAGGGATTTGATCATCCCCGACCGGCACAAGCTCGGCTTGCAAAATGGTTATATCTGCTGCTTGATTGATTGGATAACAAAAAAAACCAGCTGGAATTGAATCGTCATAACCTTTTTGGCTGATTTCAGATTTTACAGTGGGGTTTCTCTCAAGCCTTCCAAGAGTTACAAGATTCAGATAATAAACCGTTAATTCAGCAATTTCTGGAATTTGAGATTGGATAAAGATGGTTGTTATGTTCGGATCAATTCCAATACTCAAATAATCTTTTGCAACTTCAAAAACATTTTCGGTAATTTTACTTGGATTTTCAAAATTATCTGTTAAAGCTTGAACATCTGCAATCATGACATATTGTTCATAATCATTTTGCAATTTAACTCTATTTTGTAAAGATCCAACATAATGACCCAAATGCAATGGACCTGTTGGTCTGTCTCCTGTTAAAATTTTTTTTTTCATAAAAAATTGTTATATGTAATTATCATTCTCGACTAAAGATTAAAGATGATAATGGTAATATCCTTTGCTTATTCTTCTTTAAAATCTGATACTATGAATTTTTTAACTTCCTGATGAGCATCTATTAAAGCCATATTTATATTTTTAAAATTGTTTAAATAACAAAGTCACTACAGCCCCAACTAAAATAATAAAATTAGCAATAGAGATGGTTTTTAACAAAGCTATCTCGGCGTTATTCTTATTAATATCTGATTTAAGTTCATTAATATCATGTTTAGTAGCTAACTCATTTTTTAGCCAATTAACTTCATCTTTAGCAACAAACCTTTTTACAAAAATTTCAGCTTCTTTTTTCGAGGTTCCTGACTCTATTAATTCTTTTATTATTGAATGAGTATCTATTAAAGCCATATTCATATTTTTTTAATTGATTAAATTATTGTCAAATTAAATCCGAGACCTTTTTTATTAATCGCCTATTCAATAATAAACATACCATGTTTTACGTAAGAAAGCTATAGAATTATTGCTTGTTAAGTGGCTAGTTACATCCTAGAATAATAGACAATTGACTAAAAGTTGCTGTGAACATAAAAACAAAATCTAATTATTATCTTTCCTTTCAAGTGGATGAAATTCTTGTAAAGTCTTTTTTAAATGAGCAGTTTGTACATGAGTATATATCTGCGTTGTGCTAATATCGCTATGACCAAGTAATTCTTGAATAACTCTCAAATCAGCTCCGTTTTCCAGTAAATGACTGGCAAAGCTATGGCGAAGTGCGTGAGGAGAAATTACTGCTGGATCAAGACCAGCACTTAAACTAGCTTTTTTTAGCAAAAGTGCAAAATTTTGTCTTGTCATATGTCCTGAAGTGGAATTGCTAACAAAAAAGTAATTTTTTGCTTTTTGGCTTTTATTAAAACAGAAATAATCACGAATTTTTAAATATAGCATTAAAGTTTTTTTAGCTTGTTCATTAATTACTATTATTCTCTCCCTACCCCCCTTGCCTTTAATTATAAAATTAGTTCTGATTTGAGAAAATTTATCACCACTAGTAATTTCAGTAATTTTTAAACTAACAAGCTCACTAATACGCATACCACTTGCATATAACAAATGAATCATGGCATTTAGTCTAATACCATCAGGGGAATCATCATCATTACAATATTCAAGTAATATTTTTATATCATTGATCGATAAAAATTCTGGCAACTTGGAAACGTAACGAGGCAAATCCACAACCAAAACAGGGTTATAGTTAGTATGATTTTCACTTATTAAAAATATAAAATAGGTTTTGATAGTTGAGATTTTACGATTTATCGACCTTGCTGATATCCCAGCCTTAGATAGTAATTCAATGAATTTGCTAATATCGGAATCTTTGACTTTCAACTCTGATAAATTAGTCTTTTTTAAAAATTCTTGAAAATCTTTTAAATCACGTTTGTAACTAAGAAGAGAATTTTTTGCAATCCCTCTTTCAGCAAGCATCATCTCTAGAAACTGTTCAATAAACTGCATATATCTAAAGAGATTATGATAATGGAGGCCAAGGTCGGAATCGAACCAACGTATAGAGGATTTGCAGTCCTCTGCATTACCACTTTGCTACTTGGCCATTATATGCTATTTTAAAAATATATAAATAAAGATTTTAACTAATTTTTGTCTAAAATACAACATATAAATTATAAAAAATCTAGTTTTTATAATAATTCAACTAATCTTGTTAACTCTTTGTGCGTGTCTTCCATTTTCAAAAGAAGTGCTTAAAAATTTTTCTATAATTTGGAAAACCGTTTTTTCTTCTGTCAAGTTGCTAGCTAAAACCAAAACATTTGCATCATTATGAGATCTGGCACGCTCTGCCATAAATTCATTTAAACACAAAGCGGCTCTAATAACAGAACTACGATTTGCGGCAATGGACATACCAATACCTGTATTACAAATTAATATACCATATTTAGCATTGCCTTCTATAATTTCTTCAACCAATTTCTTTGCGTAATCTGGATAGTCAACTCTTTCTAAACTATCACACCCTAAATCTAATATAGTTTTTTGATTATTCAATTCAAGATTCAAACTAAGTTTTTCTGAATAATTTGAGTAAGTTTTATAACCATTTTGAATTAAAAAATCTAAAATTTTTAATTTTAACTCAAATCCTCCATGGTCATTCGCAATTACTAGATCATAATTTTGCATAAAAATATCCTTATCTATAGAAAAAACTTAGTATTTATTGTATAATGACATAGACATAATACATAACAAATATTCAAACAAAAGGCATAAATTAAATGAAAAATTATAGTTTTTATATATCACTATATATTATAATTACCACTGCTTTATCAAGTTGCGCGGTAACAAAGCAAATAGCTCCTATAGAATATAATCATAGTAATTCAAATCTTGAAAATTCAAGATTTTTAAATGAAAATACTGTTACAGTAGTTAGTAATGACGGGGAAATAATATCCAGCAAGTCTGAAATTGTTGAAGTATCTGAAATTATCAAACCAACTTCTCGTAATGAAAATTATATATTACCAATAGATAAAACAACTGAAGATCATTATAAAATTATTGAACATGAAGTAAAAAACAATGAAACAATTCAAGAAATAGCAATTAACTACGAACAAACAGTAGATGAGATAGCGCAAATCAATAATTTATCACTTCCTTATGATCTAGATAAAGGTGAGTTTATCAAGATAAAGCTGCCAAAAGATTTTGTGTTAAAAACAACATTAATCACTGAAGTTAAAGAAGAACCTATAAAACAAGTGCAAGTAGTTCCAGATTATATAATTCCCGTTAACGGAACTATTATAACTAAATTTGGAGATAAAACAGATCATGGAATTAATAAAGGGATAAATATTTCTGCCAAAAAAGGTGAGTCAGTTTTTGCTTCAGCATCTGGCAAGGTAATTTATGCAGATTATGATGCAACATTTGGAAATTTAGTAATTATCAAATTGGATGATAAAAACATAGTTCTTTCTTACTCTCATCTTGAAGATTTAATAGTAAAAAAAGATACTCATTTAAAACAAGGTGATATAGTTGGATATGTTGGCAGCACAGGCAAAACCAAACAACCTCAGCTGCATTTTGCAGTGCGAGAAGGGAAAACAGCTGTAGATCCTCTGAAATTCGTTAATTACAGTGATTAATTATAGTTTATTAAGCTGATACTTATTTAAAACATAGATTACACATTAAATATACAAACAGTGTAGTTACTTTCATAAATTACTAGTTAATATAACTCTAAAATTGTACAATATGACAAGATTATAAATTAAAAATTGCTAAAAATGTCAAATTTATTAAATATTGTTTTAATGGTTCTTGCAGGCTTTTCCTTGTTATATCTATTAATTAAAAGAGGTAAACAACAGCCAAAAGTAAAAAAAATTATTGTTGTAGATCCAGAAGCTCAAAAAACATATAACATTCAAAAAAACACTGATGAAGAAAAAACTCTTACTATGCAAGAAAGAATCGAACTATCTTGGCAATTTTTGGTAAATATTAAAAACCAAGTGATGCAGAAATTTTCAGAAACGGATCTAGAAAAAGTTCAGAGGGCTGGTACTATACTTTCTGAGCATGGAATGAAATATCAACATAATGCAGAGTTAGAAATAATAGTAAATAAAGAAATGTCTAAAACTAAAGTAGTTACAAAACAAAAAGAACAAGAGTCTGTTTCTAGATAAAAGATTTTTGATAAATTTATACTATTTTCTCAATTTAAAAATATTTGGATTTGAAAGTTGTAGGATAGCAAAAATCATTAGTAAGTTTGCACAAATTTGTATTATCCATATTAAATTTATATACTCAGGGGCTACAATAAGTACTACTGGTTGTAGAAGCACAAAAATACCACTAGCAAACATTACAAGTCTAGTACAAATTTTTATAGAAAGTTTTATAGACGTAAAATTTGTTATCAAGCACATTATTATTATGATAAAACTTTTTTCAATAAAAATATTACAGAAAATAAGTAGAGTAAGAAGTGGAAATACCATATAAATAACGACCTTAGGAGTCTGGTTGAAAAATTTTGTTAATAATGAACGCAATAACTCTTGGGTAATAAGTTGGCTTTCAGTGCCAAAAACTTGTTGATAATCTACAGGAAAGCTTTGTACATTGTTTTTTTGCAAATCGTTAAAAGAAAAAATTATGGTTCTACTTGCAAAAAAAATAGATACTTTAGCTTTATCCGATTGTAGCATTTTATTCTCAGGATCTATTGCAGCAACAAGTTGGTTATGTATATTATTTATGTATACAGGTTCAGAATTTTCTAAAGATATTTTGGTTCCATCGTATTTTAATTCAGGAAATTGAGATATCACATGATCTAAATTAATAACAGTTGGAGATATAGTACCATAAGAAAAATATTGTCTAACATTGTCTAGATAATTCAAAATTGCAATGCTACATAACAAGGATGAAATAAAAGAAATAGTTAAAATATATTTAATTCCATATCCATCATATGATGAAATAATTCTTTGATAAAAATTAACAGAAGATATAGATAACCATAAATTCGTAAATATTGTGCTAAAGCATTGAGAAATTTTTGAGAGTATAGTTGTCATATTAAATATTTTGTTTTAAGATAATGTATAGTTTTTTTAAAAGACCTAATTGTTCTTAAGTAGTAATATAATGAAGTTAGAGAAAAATGAAAAGTTACTTTTACAAGAATTGAGTAACTGTATCAGAATTTTAGCTGCTGATGCTGTAGAGGTCGCAAAATCTGGTCATCCAGGCATGCCTCTTGGTATGGCTGATGTAATGACTGTACTTATTTGTAAATTTTTGAAATTTAATCCAAAACAACCAAAATGGTTTAATCGTGATAGATTGGTTTTATCGGCTGGTCATGGATCAATGTTGCTTTATGCATTTTATTATCTTACTGGATTTAAAGATTTTTCATTAAATGATATTAAATCATTTCGTAGTTTTGGCTCAAAAGCTGCTGGGCATCCAGAGAGTCATGTATATGAGGCTATAGAAGCTACCACTGGTCCATTAGGCCAAGGTTTTGCAAATTCCGTTGGTATGGCTATAGCGCAGAAAAAATATCAAGATCGTCTTGGAAAAGAGATTTCTAATTATAAAATATATACTATAGTTGGAGATGGTTGTTTGATGGAAGGAATATCTTATGAGGCTGCTTCCCTAGCTGGTCATTTGAATTTAGATAATTTAATAGTGATTTTTGATGATAATGGTATATCTATTGATGGAAGCACAAAGCTTACGGTATCGGAAGATCAATTAGCTAAGTTTAAAGCTTTTGGATTTGATGTTGAATCTATAGATGGTCATGATTTTGAAGAAATTGAAGCAGCTTTGCACAGGGCAAATAATGCTACAAAACCATATTTTATTGCTTGCAAAACTATTATAGGAAAGGGAATTAATTTAAAAGCTGGAAGTGAAAAAGCCCATGGTTCCCCACTTGGTAAAAATGAAATAGAATATTTAAAAAATAATATTTCTTTTGATCATAAACCTTTTGAAATTGAGAGTAGATTACTAGATTTTTGGCGAGATTGCGGCGTAAGAAATTTAGATCTATTTGAGAGATGGCAGAAATTATTTACAGAGTTAAATAATCAAGACAAAGAATATATACAAAATTCAAAAATAATTGATTATTCATTATTTAATTTAGAAAGTTTATTATCTCATAATCAAAAGGAAGCAACTAGAGTTTCTTCTGGTAAAATTCTTCAAGAATTAGTAAAGCATAATGATAAAATTATTTGTGGATCAGCTGATTTGTCACTTTCTAATAATGTTTTTGGATCAAATAATAGCGCTATAAATGCCCAAGATTTTTCTGGCAATTTTATTCATTATGGTGTTCGTGAAAATGCTATGGCTGCTATTATGAATGGTCTTGCATTATCTGGATTTTTTCCAATAAGCGGTACTTTTTTTGTTTTTTCTGATTATATGAGACCTTGTATTAGGTTATCGGCAATTATGAGAACCAAAGTTATATATATAATGACTCATGATTCAATAGGAGTTGGAGAGGATGGTCCAACTCATCAGCCAGTTGAGCATCTTGCATCATTTAGAGCGATGCCAAACATAAAAGTTTTTAGACCAGCTGATCTTCTAGAAACGCTCGAATGTTATCTAGATGCTTTAAATTACCATGGTCCCTCCATGCTAGTTCTTTCGAGGCAAAATTTAAAACAGATTAGAACGGAATATGATCGCCAAAGTAACTTATGTGTAAATGGTGCTTATATTATTTCCGAAGCTAGTGATGATAAAAATATTGATATTGTAATTTTTGCGTCTGGTTCAGAATTATCAATTGCTATTGAGGTTAAAGAAACGCTAGAAAAATCTTTTAACAAATCAGTCCGTGTTATATCTGTTCCTTGTTTTGAAAATTTAGATCAAATGCATCCAGGATATTTGAATGATCTTGTTTCTGGCGCAAAGTTGAGGGTGGCTATTGAAGCAGGCTCTATTTTAGGTTGGCATAAATTTATCGGTTTGGATGGTATTTTCTTTGGTGTTGATCAATTTGGATTTTCTGCTTCTGCAGAACTTATATATGATCATTTTGGTTTAACCACAGAAAAAATAGTAAAGGATATTATTGCTCTTAATACTAGGTGATTAAAGATGAGATAAAATCAATAATAACGCCTGTTTACATGCTAAATGACGTATTTCATTCCTATTTCCTGAAAAATAATATGTACTAGATGTAACTATTTTATTTGCATATATACCAAAACATATTGTACCAACAGGTTTTTGTTTTGAACCTCCAGATGATCCTGCAATGCCAGTTATAGAAAGTATAATATCAGAATTCACAATAGCGCTAAGACCAGTTGCCATATATAGCGCAGTTTCTTCTGAAACAGCGCTATATACATCTAATATATTTTCTGGGATTTTTAATATATTGACTTTTGCTTTATTTGAATAAGTTATTATACCAGTATCAAAATAGTCTGATGAACCATCTATAGCAGTGAGATAAGACGATATTAGCCCACCAGTACAAGATTCAGTTACTGATATAGTATAATTTTTTTCTAAAGATTTAGTTTTAATTTTTTCTACTATACTAATTAGATCTGGATCTAAAATCATAATAATTATTTTTAGTTCTATAAGTCTATAGAGCAAAAGTTTTTGTTCTATAAAAGTCTTAAGTTACAAAACTTTGTACTAAGCTGCCAGATAATAAATACCACCCATCTATTAATACAAAAAATATTATTTTAAAAGGTAACGCAACCGTAACTGGTGGCATCATCATCATTCCCATTGCCATCAAGATTGATGCAACAACTATGTCAATTATTAAAAATGGTAAGAAAAGTAAAAAACCTATTTCAAAACCTCTTTTTAATTCGCTAATCATAAAAGCTGGTATCACAACTCTTAACGGAAGCTCCAGTAAATCTTTTGGAACATCAATTTTTGCAATAGAGGTAAATAAATCAAGATCTTTTGAACCAGTATTTGCCAACATAAATTTTTTAAATGGGTGAATTATTAGTGGAAAAGCTTCCTCTTCTGTCATTGTTTCTTCTAGCATTGGTTTCAAACCATTGTAGTATGATTCTTCTAGGGATGGAGACATGATAAAAAAAGTGAGAAAAAGTGCTAAGCTAATTAACACTTGATTGGGAGGGGTTTGTTGCAGACCAAGAGCTGTTCGTACTATTGATAGAACAATAGTAATTCTAACAAAAGAAGTTACCATAATTAAAATAGATGGCGCTAGTCCAAGAACAGTAATTAACAAAAAAATTTGCATTAATCTACTTGTCATTGAACTACTACCAAGAATATGTTCAAGCTCACTAGCAAAAGAGTCAGCAGCAATTGCGCTAACAGGTATAGATATAATCCCTAAAATTAATATTGATAAAGGAATTATATTAATTTTTTGAAAAAAAAGAGTAAATAATTTAATCATGTTCTTTTTGCTGTTTTGCAGTATGTTTATATTTATCTATTAAAAAAGAGTTGTTTTTTCCGACTCCTATTATATAGTTATTACCTATTGTATCAGTAACATTCACAAGTTTCATAGTGTCGTCAATATAAACTATATTTTCAATTTTTAAACCATTCCCTTTTATATTCGAATGGGTAGAATGCCCTATTCTTGTATATTTTTGTATGAATTTCAATAAAACATACAATATGCAAAACACAACTCCTAAAGAAAATAAGGTTTTCAGAATGATTGTAATTTCCATAAATTATTTATTATTCTTTATATCGGAGTTTGCAAGATAAGTTTTTAATTGAGTCTCCTTCCTTAATAAATTACTGCTTTGTTCTTTTAATTCCTGTTTTTTACTATCAAATAGCTTGCGAAACAAAATTAACCTTGATTGTATTTCTGTAAGCTCTTCTGTATTAAACTTTTTCTCTTTTGTTGTATCAAATATTTTTTGAAGATGAATTATTAAAGATTCATCGTCAAAGTTAGTTTGAAAATTTTTTTCAAAACTATCTATTTCATCTAATATGTTTTTAAATTCTAGGTTTTGATTCATAAATTTTTCAGTTTATTTAATTTTTTTTGTTTATCTTGCTCGTAAATATAAGTGAAAATTTTTGCAACTACAGAATAAACTTCGATAGGAATAGATTCATTAATATCTAGAAGCGATAAAATTTCTACCAAATCAGCATCCTTATGCATAGGAACATTATTGTCACGAGCTATTTCAATAATTTTTTCAGCAATTACACCTCTTCCAGAAGCCAACACTTTTGGCGCATCATCTTTTTTTTTGTCGTAAGATAATGCTACTGCTTTTTGATTTTTTCCAAAATTGCTGTAATTATACATAAAAGATTATAAAAAAATATTACAATGAACTATTTACACAAAATTGCTAAATTCTTTGCGACTGTTTGCTACATAGGTAAAATAAAAATTGCACCCGGTACTTTTGGATCACTTGTCGCTTTTCCTATATGCTATATTATAATGGATTTTTCTTTAAAAAACCAACTTGTTTTTAAAATAGCAGGGTTTAATGATAATGAACAACAATTTTTAACTATTTTTTTTATTGAAATATTTGCAACTTTTTTGATATTTGCGATTGGAACTTATTTTACAAGCATATATATAAAAAATATGTCAGAACAAGATCCTAAAGAAGTGGTGATTGATGAGGTTGCAGGACAAATGATGACTCTTATTTTATCTTCTTTTTCAGTTATTTTTCTTTACACTTCTTCTTTGCCTCGTAAAATTGGTGAAATTTACACTGATTTTATCTTTTTATTCTTGCTACCATTTTTTTTATTTAGAATATTTGATATATTAAAACCCTGGCCAATAAATTGGTTTGATAATAATATAAAAGGTGCGTTTGGTGTGATGATTGACGATATTATAGCAGCTTTTTTCGCTGCTATAAGCCAATATATAATTGTTTTTTTTATTATAGGTTTTTTTCCTTTAGTTCAATAATTATCAATTTAAAGTATTTTTTACAAAAAATTTAGACAAATTGGAATTTATTGTGTAAATAATTAGTTTATAAAAGTAATTAAATGTAAAATAGATAATATGGCAAAAACCAAAAATGCAGAAAAACCTAAAGCTTCAAAATTTAAAAAAGATCTAAAACAAGTTCAAGATCATTACTTAGATTATCCATATCCAATGCGTGACCCTGAAGATGAAAAAAAGGGTATAATGAGATTCCAAGGTGATTTTTTAAGTGAAATAAATCATCATATTTACAAAGGAAAGCAAGATTTTAAAGATGGTTATAGAGTTCTTGTAGCGGGTGGTGGCACGGGTGACTCAACAGTCTGGATAGCAAAACAATTGATGGAATATCCTAAAGCTGAAGTTGTATATATAGATTTTAGCAAAACTAGTATGGATATTGCCAAGAAAAGAGCTGCTTATCATGGTATCACCAATATTACTTGGATCGAAGATAGTATACTTAATATACCAGATTTAAAACTAGGAAAATTTGATTTTTTTCAATGTAGCGGAGTGCTGCATCATCTTGAGAATCCGGATTTAGGTATAAAAATTCTTTCCGATGTTACTAAAGAGAATGGTGGTGGTCATATCATGGTTTACGCTCAATATGGTAGAACGGGTGTTTATCAGATACAAGAATTGCTTCGTAGAACTGGAAAGGGAATTGATAATCGCCAAGAAGAAGTTGTTAGCGCTTGGGAGGTGATGAATAGTTTACCTTCAACAAATTGGTTTAACAGAGGCGGTGAATTGCTAAGTGATCATAAAATGTTTGGTGATATTGGACTTTATGATATGTTCCTGCACAAACAAGATAGAGCATATACTATACCTCAGCTTTACGATTTTGTTGAAAATGCAGGTCTAAATATCGCTGGTTTTACTGAAAACTATACGAGAGCAATTCTAAATATAGAAAGTTATTTTAAAGATTCAGCAACAAAAGAAAGAATAAAAAAATTACCTTTAAGGGAGCAGCAAGCTATATGTGAACTGATCTATGGCGGTATTATAAAACATGATTTTCATGTTTCAAAGAAAAAGGATGCCAATGCTGATTTTGATGATTTTGAAAATATTCCTTTTGTCTTTAATTCGGATGATTTGTGTAAAAATTTAATTGATTTTATAAATTCTGGTGGCGATCATATTATGAATAAGTATGTTAATTATAAATTTACAGATTCATTTCAAAGAGAACTTAATATAAAACTCGCTATTCTTCCGAATACAAAATTTTTGTTTGCTCAATTGGAAAAAGGTGATAAATCTTTTTCTGAAATTTTTGAAGCTGTAAGAAAAGAAAATGGATCAAAATCATCTGACCAAGAATTATTGAACGAATTTGTTGTAAATTTAGTGCCTTTATATACTGTTGGAGTAATATTACTGCGTCATAAATCAATAAAACCATTTAATAATTTTAAATCGATAGCACGTTAATTTATCTCATCCATTCTTACCAATTGGGGTGTTTGCGCCAGCTCCCCATATTGGTATTAATGTTTTGTAAATTACCAAGATTATTCGAATAGAAGCAAAAAATGCTTCCGAGACTAATTTGCTATACAATATTGTTTAATAGTAATTGACCATGCGTTATTCTAAAATCATATTCTTTATTATAATTGTTTCGCTTGGATTAGTTGCATTATATTTTAAGTATTTCTTGCGTGATAATCACAAAGATGTAATTCTTTTCGAAAATCAAGAAGATTATAAAAGAAGACCTGTTGATCCAGGGGGGGTGATTATCCCTCATTCAAATAGTTTGATTTATGAAAAATTAAACCCTAGTAATAAATTGATAGAAAATGTGGATTTTTTATCAGAGCCTGAGGAACCGATTGATCTTGGGTTTAAATCTAATTTAGAAGACGTTATCGTTTATGATTCAATAGATGATATTCTTGCAAAAATTGATCTAAATGAAGCAGCTACTGGCGAAGATCCATTTGTTCATATAGATGATTCGATAAATCATAATAAGATAGTTACCACAGCTAATGATTTTGATATAAACCATAATCCATCTAAATTAGAAATCACCAAGCTTTCAACATCCCCAAATAAACAATATATTTTAAATTCAAGCCTGCTAGATGCTGATTATAAGATTCAATTATCCTCGGCTTGGTCGGAAAAAGAAGCTGAAACAGAATGGGGGAAAATACAGTTACGTCATATTAAATATCTAAAAAATACAAAATTAGTAATAAAAAAAGTTAAAGTTAACAATAATAGAATAATTTATTTAATAATGGCTGGTAATTATCCATCTCTAAATCAAGCAAAATTAGTATGTAAAAAACTGGCTCTGAGTAAACAAAATTGTATTGTTACTAAATAAATTCTATTTTTTAGTTTTTTGGCACGCTTTATGCGCCTATTTGTTTATATAGTATTTTAACTAGGAAAAAACCAATGTCTGCTGATTATTTAGAAGTTTCAAGCGCAGTTTCTACCAACAAATCTTTTGGTGCAACAAAAATTGTTCATAATAAACGAGAAGAGATCCCCTCTTTTTCTAATTTTGTTAACCATTCAAATGCTGATCATCAACCAAAAACTGATTTTAATAAACACGAAGATCATAATCCAAAAAGAGATAAAGAGACTATGTCTCAGTCTGATTCATCTTTAGCACTGAAGAATAAAGATGATAATGATCTTTCTAATAATTCTTGCGAAACTTTTAGTGATGAATCTTCTGAAGCTAATTTGTTGTCTAATAAAGATGAATCCTTGAAAAGAAAATTAGAAGAAGAAGAAAAGATAACTGAGGAAGGAATAGCAATTGTTCAAGCTGTTATTGTACCTATTAATGATGTTCTTTTAAAACCAGAAATTTTAGAGCCTTATATTCAGGAACAAGAATTAGAAATTTCTGAAGTTGCATTAAATGATATTCAGCAAAATGTAATATCTACAGAAAAATTAGTTTTGGATTCAAACCCAGTTTTGCTTGAGAGTGATGTATTAGTAGGATTTGATCATACTAAATTGCAAGCAACGAATATCAATCAACAAAATATTGATAGTTTATCAAATTCTATATCAAATGAATTTACTATAACTCAAACTAAACAAGAACTTTTATTTAATGAAGAGTCTTTTGACTTAAATTTAGGATTGAAAGATTTAGAGCAAGATCAAGATTTTTTATTAAAATTCACTGAATCTAAGTCAAAAGAACCTTCTTTGCTTACCCAGGATAATCTAGCTAATGCATTGGAGAAGAGAACGCAATTATTAGATGAAAACTCATATTCTACTGAGTCTGAATTAACTGATAGCACTGAAATATCTCTAACTGATCTTACTTTAAGAAAAGACAATTCTAGAGATAAACCAATTGTGCAAAAAGAACTTGTCAAGATAGAAATTGGTAGTAAAACAGCTGAATCTAACAGTTTAATTGATGATGAAATATTAGAAACTATGTCTTTTGATAAATTTAATGATTTACAAATATCTGATTTTGCTGCGATAGATAGTTCTAAAATAAAACCAGAAATATCTTTTGATAGTGGCATGATTTCAGCTAATAAGACTACAATACAACCTCAAGAACAATTATCTTTGTCATTAAAATATGCAGTGTCCCAAGGTAAAAGTGAGGTTACAATTAATCTATACCCTAAAGCTTTAGGTGCTATTGATGTAAAAATAGAATTTGCTACTAACAGCGCAGGACAAACTGAAGTGCAAAAAGTACTTATAACAGCTGATCGTAGTTCAACTCTAAAACTTTTGGAGAATACAAAATCTCACTTGGAGACAGCTCTTGCTGAATTAAAGAAAGAAACAGCAACTACAGTAACTGAGTCTTCTAAAAAAGAAGCATCCTTGCAATTTGATATGAGAGGTGGCTCTAGCGATCAATCAAATGAAGGATATTTTACTTCATTCGAGGAAAGAGAAAATTGGATGAATAAATTTAAAAATTTGACTTCTTCTGAAGATGCTTCTTCAACAAATTCGCAAAAAGTTTTAAGAAAAAATATTCACACTTCCACAAATATTGATATAGAGGTATAAAATGCCAATAAGTTCTGTTGAAAAAAGACAATCAAGCATTTTGGAGCAAAGTCAGGCTAGAATTTCTGATGGTTTTAAACAAAATAACAATGGAAAATATTTTGAAGATACAAGAACAAAATCTTCAAAAGAAGCCTCTGGTAGATATACAAAATCTGAATCAAGCAAATCTGGCTATCTTGCTGCTGATTCTTTTGATAAAACTTTAGATTTTGTTGTTAAATCACTGCTAGCTTCTGTTCAAAATATAGATCCAACTAGCGAAAATTCTGGTAGCCAAAGCTCGGAGATGCTTACAACTGCTACTGCAATTGCTAATGTCAGTTCAGCTAAGGAGCAGGTTGCTAAAATGAATGAAATGATGGAGGCGATCAAGAATCCTGGTTATAATGCTCTTGACATACAGGGCAAAGAGGTAAGTTACGATAGTAGCAAAAATTTTAATGGATCTGATCCTGTTAGTTTTAGATATAATGTTAGTTGCCGTGAAGAATATAAAGATGCAACTGTTTCAACCTTTATTAAGGTAAAAAATAGTGATGGTAAAATAGTCTATGAAACTAAGGGTGGTGGTAAAATAGGTGATAATGAATTTGAATGGAATGGTCGTGATAAAAAAGGTAAGAAGTTACCTGCAGGTAGTTATTCGATAGAAGTTATTGGCAAAGGGTCAAGAAATGTTAGCGGCAATAGGGTAGATTTTAATGTTGATGCTACTAGTCTTAATAAAGCTATTGTTGAATCTGTTGAAATAGAAAATGGTGTTGCTACAAAATTAATACTTAGTAATGGCGAGCATATTGATAAAGCACAAGTAGTTAGGGTAAAAGATATCAGCAAATCTAAAAATTCAGTTGAGCTTTCTTCTAGCTTGATAGGTAATTTCATAGAGTTTGACTTAACTAGGACTCAGGTAATAGCTGGTGATATGGAAGTTTATTATAATAACCATATAGAAAGCCCAGGTAAAGCGACTATAAAAATTTCTGATAGCAAGGGTAAATTAGTAGAAAC
Organism: Rickettsia typhi; assembly: GCA_945883665.1. GTDB lineage: Bacteria > Pseudomonadota > Alphaproteobacteria > Rickettsiales > Rickettsiaceae > Megaera > Megaera typhi_B. The sequence goes on from CAMCXV010000002.1 coordinate 34,132, forward strand.
TTTTGACAGTAACGAGATAAAGAAAAAAGGAATAGGTTCAATTCCTTTTACTACAACTGGTCTTGAAAGCGGTAATTATACTGTGGAAATAGTTGTTGAAGATAATAATAAATCAGGAACTCCTGAAAAATTAAAAACAGACCCTGTAACCTTGTTAGCTAAGGGTATAGATTATATAAACCAAACTGTGATAGCGATAGATGAAAACGATGTTGAGGTAGGGTTTAAAACCCATAATATTAACGCCGTTGTTGGTGATTTTTCTCGTCTTATCGCAAGAGCAGAGCAATATCTTGGTAAAACTATTAATTACGATGATTCCGTCTTTGAATTTAAGAAAGATTATCAGTTTGATCCTGTAGTAGCAAAACTATTAGATGGCACTACTATTTCACATGAAGAGCTTAGAATTTATGACGAAAACAAAAGACAGGTTGCTGAATTAAAAGGTTATATCGATCCTTTTTATCTTGATGAGGATTTTTTTAATAAATTAAAGGCAAGTCAAGGATATGATAGTTGGGATAATGGTGCTCTTAAAAATCACTATATAGCTTCTTCTAATGATGATAAGGTAAAACTCAGCAGCATTATTGTTAATAATCTTAAAATAGCTGATTATAACTTTACAGAAAAAGACCTAAATGATGATTTCAAGAAAGGTCTTGTTGATCTTCGATTCCCTGTTTGGGATGGTAAATTCACAATGGGAGATAAGGAAGGTCAAGAAGCTAGAGTTGGTCAAACTTTTACTACTGTGCGTGCAACTATTCATGTAAAAAACGGCAGTAATGTTGGAGCTAAGCCATGCTCAGCTATAGGGCGTGTTAAATCTTATTCAATAAGTGATGATGGTGAAATATCTTTAAACCTAGACAATGGAAAAACTATCAAAGAAAGCCAGATTTTAAAGGATTAAATAAGAATGATGAAATAGGTTGAGGTCAGTTTTATAGAATTCATGATGTACAAAATAAATTCTATAAACAGCTCAATCTATTTGAAAAATAAGATTTTAGATCACTACGACATAATATGCGCATATCTTAAGAATTTTCTATGTAAAACTGAGGTTGTTATAAAAACTCAGGCAATGGGAAATAACACTTTATGATTGAGTACTATTTTCCTCCACTTTTCTTACTAATATCTCTTTTTCTTTATTAATTCTGTTTTCGATATAATCAGTAAGAGTTCTGACATCATAGTCTTTGTATTTTTGAACAGGTATAATTTCCAATATTTTTACAGAAATTAAGCCTGATTTTCTAAACCAAAAACCTTTTGGCCAATAAACTCCTGCATTATGAGCTATTAAAACTATGGGAACATTTGTATTCATTGCAAGTTTAGCGGCGCTAGGTTTAAATTTAACATTTTTATCTATTTTCACTCTAGTGGCTTCTGGGAACATTATTATAGATAACCCCTCCTCTATTTTCCTTTGTCCCTCATTTAAAATTTGAACGACTGAAAGACTATTACTCCTATCCACAGCAATAGGATTGACTGTCCTTAAACACCAGCCAAATATAGGAATATCAAATAATTCTTGTTTTATAACCCAAGAATGTTTGGGGATAATCAATTGCATGAAAAGATTTTCCCAAAATGATTGATGATTAGCAAGAATAACATGAGGCTTCCCATCTTTGGGTAATTTTTCCATTCCCATTACTTCATATTTTATACCACATAAAGTTTTGGCTAAAAATACAAAAATATAAGAAAAACTTTCTGCAACTTTATATCTAAAATTATAGCCTGCATTAAGATAATGCATAGGAACACAGCAGAATGCAAAAAATGCTAGTACAAAAAAGCCTAATATGGAATAAAAAGCAAGAATTCTCAGTCGCCAAAACATAATATACTATCAAAATTATTAATGTGCAGGTTATAGATTTTATTAGTAAATTGCAATTTAATATTGATCATTACTAATAAAACAATCTAAATTTACTAAAAATACATATTATATTATTAGAAATAGTTTCAAATAATTTATATTTTATCATCATATTTTTCAATATAATATTTACTTGGATCTTTTAAATTAATTACCTTATAATTTTGGTTAAATAGCCTACCCTTTTTATCCAAAGCATACAAATAATCATATGCTTCACTAAAACCTTTATCTGGCATCTTAATATTAATTTTCTGTTCTAAATTCAAATCCCACCTTCTATGACCATAACGTACAGCTGAAATAACTTTTTTACTCAAAGATGGATGCCTATCTAGATCTTCAATAAGTCCACGAGCGTATACATTGGCATCTTGACCAACAACATGAATTAAATCAGCAAATTTTTCTATATCTTTTGAAGTAATGCGGTTACCCTCTTCATCAATTATATATATTTTTTGCTGAAATTGCCAAATAGCAATTGCTGTTTTCTCCATTATAGCGACATGAAGTGTATTTGGTAATTTCCTCTCAATTAAAGCTATTTTTACCCATGGATTCTCTTCTATTCTTTTGCGAATATCATCTATATTTAATGAGTAAATAGGCACACCTCGATCTAATCCTATTGACATTATAATATCATTTTCTGTAACATTTTTTTGTCCTTCAATAATAACACGCTCAAGAACAAAACCAGCATCAGATGTAATATCAAGAAAAATATTAAATATTTTTTGTTTTTGAACCTGAAAGAAGTTGGTAAATAAAAAAATAACAATTATCAAGGTCAGCAAAACTTTAACTATTAATATAAAACGCACATAGTATAAACTTAAACGCCTTCTAGCACCTAGTTTTAATTTGTTATTTTTTTTGAATTTATTTTGTTTGGACATTATTCAAATTTTGCTTCTTCAAGTATTTCTTTCACAAGATCTTTATAAGATATATTTTCCAAAGTAGAAATTTCTGGGCAAATAGATAAAGTTGTCATACCAGGATGAGTATTGATTTCTAGCATATAAAACTCATTTTCTTGGGGAGCATAAATAATCTCAACTCTTACCATCCCCTTACAATCAAATATTACACATGCTTTTTCAGCTAATCTTTTTATATTTTCATATATTTCAGTTGGCACTGGTGCTGGCAACAAATGCTCTGCAAATCCTTCTGTATATTTCGTTTCATAATCATAAAAACGCTTGCCTTTTAGTAGTTTTATTTCAAGAACTCCAATTGCTCTACCATTTAGCACAGCTATTTGCATCTCTCTGCCTTTTATATATTTCTCAACTAAAATTTCATCACCATATGGAAAATCATATTCAGCAAAAGAGAATTTATCTTCCACAAAAATAATTTCAACACCGACACTCGATCCTTGAGAAAGAGGCTTAATAACATAAGGACGTTCCATTGGATCAACAACGCAATGATCCGTTTTTTTTATAATTTTACTTTCTGGAACCTTTATTCCATTAGCTTTAAAAATTTCACAAGATTTTTTCTTATTGAAAGCAATTGATGAAGCTAAAACACCAGCGCCAGTGTAAGGTATATGCATTATATTAAGTAACCCAGGTAAGCAACCATCTTCACCATAAGTGCCATGCAGTGCATTATAAACAACATCTGGTTTTAATTTTGTAAGTACTGTAGCAATATCTATTCCCATATCAACAAAAGTTACATGATAATCAAGCTCGATTATTGATCGAACAATACCGTTTGAAGACATATAAGAAACATCCCTCTCAGCAGACATTCCTCCACCAATTACTAATACATGTTTTTTTTCTATATGCTGATTCACAAGAAATTGTTCAATATCCTGACCTTTTAATTTTACAAAATCAGCTAGAGTAATATTGTTTAACTTATTAATTGAATCTAGTTCAACAATTAGTGATTTTTCTTTATATATAGTTTTTAAATTATTCATAATCTACAGACGCCCTATTCTTTTAATTTCCCATTCTAGTTCTATTCCACTATCTTCTTTGACAGATGTTTTAACCAATTCACCTAAATTTTCCATGTCATTAGCAGTTGCATTATCATAATTAATCATGAAATTGCAGTGCTTCTCAGACATGCAAGCACCTCCTAGTTTTTTTCCACGCATACCAGACTTGTCTATTAATTCCCAAGCCTTTAAACCTTCAGGGTTAGCAAAACTACTCCCACCTGTTTTTTCTGCAACTGGCTGAGAAGAATTTCGCATAGAAATTATCTCCTTCATTTTGCCCTCTATTTTTTTCTTATCAATCCTGTTTTTGATATTAAAAAAAACTTTAGTAAAGATTAAATCTTTAGGTAGAGAGTGAGATCGGTACGAAAAACCTATATCATTTAAAGAGAATCTAGTTAAATTAGCCTGACTGTCCAGAGACTCAACGAAAGCAACTATATCTTTAAATTCCAAACTGTATGCTCCAGCATTCATAGCTATTCCACCACCTACAGTGCCAGGAATCCCAACTAAAAACTCAAAGCCTGTAATTGAATTAGCTAAACAAAATTTTGCTAAATTAAAATTTAAACATCCAGCACCCACTGCAATTAAATTATCGTTTATAAACTCGATATCTGTAAAGCCTCTACCAAGCTTTATCACAACACCTTCAACTCCTTTATCCCTAATAATCAAATTAGAGCCAGCTCCAATTACAGTAACAGGAAGATTATTTTTATTTTCTTTTAAAAAAACTATCAGATCATCAATATCCCTGGGTTTAAAAAATATATCCGCATTACCCCCAACTTTAAGCCAAGTTAGATGTTTTAGGTTATAATCTTTTTTACATATTCCTTTAAGTAACTGAAAATCCATAAAATTATATAATTTTCATCAATTTGTTTGGTAATTGATAAGCCCAAGAAGAAATGCTACCAGCTCCCATCATTACTATAAGATCACCTTTATTTGCATTAGACATAATAATGCTACTAATATCTTCATTATTTGCTATAAATTCTGCTTTTGATCCCAGCTTTTTCATCTCCTTTATCAAAGAAATTGTGCTTATACCATCAATCGGCTCTTCTCCAGCACCATAAATGTCAAGAATATATAATTTATCACTATCTGAAAAACATTTGGTAAAATCGTCAAATAAATCCTTCACTCTTGAATATCTATGAGGCTGAAAAATAGCAATAACTCTACTTTTTCTTTTATCTGCTATAGATCTTGCAGTTAACAGAGTTGCTTTAATTTCTACAGGATGATGAGCATAATCATCAATGATTTCTGCCCCGTTATATTCGCAAACTTTAGTAAAACGCCTCTTAATACCTTCAAAATTCTTAAATCCGTTTTTAATAGCTTTAATTCCAAAATCAAGCTCTGCGGCAATAGCAATAGCAGCTAATGAATTAAGTACATTATGCTGTCCTGGAGTTGGTATAGAAATTTGTTCTATTATTGTTGTGCCTTGCAAATTTGGCAAGTTTATTTCTATATCAAAAGTAGAAGAAGAAATATCAGATTTAATATTATAAGCTCTGATATTAGCATCATCAGATTCTATGCCGTAAGTAATTATTCTACGTTCAGTCACTTGCTTAGATATATCTCGAACGATAGGATGGTCAACACATAATACTGCAAAACCATAAAATGGTAAATTAGTAATAAAAATTTTAAAAGCATCTACTAAACAAGAAAAATCTTTATAAAAATCCATATGTTCTGCATCTATATTCGTTATAACAGCGATAGTAGAAGGAATCTTGATAAAAGTTGCATCAGACTCATCAGCTTCGGCTATTAGATAATCGCCCTCTCCTATATAAGCATTTGTCATTCTATGGTTAATAATACCGCCATTAATAACAGTGGGAGTAAGACCGGCTGATTCGAAAATACAAGCTATAAGTGAAGTAGTAGTAGTTTTTCCATGGGATCCTGAAACAGCTATGGAACATTTTAATCTCATGAGCTCGGCAAGCATTTCAGCTCTTTTTATCACTGGAATTTTTTTTACTATAGCTTCTTTTATTTCAGGATTATTCTCATTTATAGCAGACGATATAACTACATATGATACATTAGTTATGTTCGTTTCGTTATGTCCAATAAATACTCGGATTCCTAAATCAATTAATCTTTTAGTGTTATTATTTGCAAATAAATCAGATCCTTGCACTTTATACCCAAGATTATGCATAACTTCAGCTATGCCACTCATTCCTATTCCACCAATACCTATAAAATGAATAGTATCTAGAGTGCCTTTGTTCTTTTTATTCTGTAGTAATATCATTTTAATACTTAATCTATTCTAAGAAGAGCTTTTAGTGTTATACAATCTAAAAAACAAGGACATTCTACTTAGTTATCAAAGCAAAAGCAATAGCAATTGGGTAGTCATCTGAAAGAGAAATATGAATAGAATAACTAGTTAAATCGTCAATTAAATGATTAAAGATTTTTACAAATGGCGCTCCTAAATCATCATTCACTATTGCAATATCTTTAAATTGCAGTAAACCAATGCCAACGCCCAAAGCTTTTGAAATCGCCTCTTTTCCTGCAAATCTTTTTGCTAAAAAAGAACATCTTTTCTGCGCGTTAAGTTTAAAAAATTCTTTTATTTCAAGATCATGATAATTTTTATATAAAAACTTATCTCCAAATTTTGCATATAATTTTTCGATTCTAGGTATTTGCACTATGTCAGTACCAATACCACGAATTAAGATATTTAAATTTTGCAAACTACTCTTAGATTCTATTATACAATTTTTGTCCATTTTTGATACAAGAAACTAATTATCAATACCAGTTACAGAAAACAAAACAGCGTTTTTGGTTTTAATATTATTAATAAAAGATCTTTTAAAATCAAGGTTATTTAATTTTGTTGAGCTTAAATCAGTTTCATTTAAAGTAGTATTTTTAAAATCAGTATCTGTTATTTCCGATCCGGATAAATCAGTTTTAAACAAATCAGCTTTACTAAAATCTACATTTTTGAATAAACAGCTAATACACTTAGAATTTAACATTTTTGTTCCTTGCAGAATAGAACCAGTAAATATTACTTCTTTTAATTGAAGTTCTGAAAAGTCCATATAAGCGATATTTAAATTTGATAAATCACGACTATTAATCAGGTCTTCTATGGAATTGTAAGAATTTGTAATAGCCATGTTTACTAATCCTTTATTATCAATGAAAATACCATGTGAAAAAGGAGAATTTACAATCACCGTTGCTAAACTAGATACATTTCTAATTTGAGAGTTGCTAAATGGAGAATTGTTAAATACCCCCCCCTCTAAAGAAGAGTTTATAAAAGCTATTTGATCAATTTTATTTGCTGTAAAGTCCGTTCTTTTAATAAATCCTCCCATAAAAATCGCTTTGCTTAAATCTGAATTTTTAAACGAAGAATCTTCTATATTATATTTTTCAAAAAAAGCCTGAACAAAATTAACGTTAATAAACTCTGTGTTATTGATAATACTATTTGAAAAAACAACATTATTAAAATTAGAATTTGAAACTTTTAGATTTTTTAAATTTGATTTATCAAAATCTCCGTACGTAATCGATACATTATCCATATATAAATTAGTAAGATTAGAACCAGCAAATTTAACATTGTCCATATATGTATCTTGAATTCTACTATCTTTAATAACAGAAGAGCTAAGGATTGAATCATTCATATCGCATTTGTTAATTGATACTTTATCAAACAACACTCTTTTAAGAGAAGCAGAAGAAAACAAACAAGATAAAAACTTCGTCTCTCCTTCAAACTTTGCATCATCAAGAATAGCTTGACTAAAATCATTCTTTTCAAAATTACCATTTTTAAAATTAACTTGACTTAAATCGGAAGATTCAAAACTACAACTAAGAGCTATTACATTAGAAATTATGGCTTGTCTTAAATCAACACCAAAAAAAGCTGTATTCTTAATATTCACATTAGTAAAACTCGAAGCTAGTAAATTAGCTTTCTGAAAATCAGAATTTTCAATTACAATATCTTGAATTATTGAATTTGATAAATTCACTTTATCAAATATTGAATTTTGCATTACAGATTCCTTGAACTCCGCTTCTTCAAAATTACAATATGAAAATTTTGAGTTCACAAACTTTGATTTATGGAATACAGAAGCCTGAAAATCAACATTTTCAGCTTGAAAATTATTAAAAACAACGCCGGAAAAATCACTTTCTTGAATTGTGGCACCAAAAAATTTTGCATTATTTAAGTTGCAATTAGAAAAATCAACTCTAGACATTTCTGCTCCAGAAAAATCCACCCCTGATAAATCAGAACCAGATAAGTTAACACTTACTAATTTGACACCTTTTAAATTAGTGCCAAATTTACTTTTTATATCAACAGTCTTTTGTTGCTTTGCACAGGAGTCTATATAATCCTTTATTTTATTACTTTCTACATAAGACAAAGCAGAATTATTCACAACATTATCATTGCCACAAGATGTTAATAGCAAAAAACAAAGTGAAAAAATTAATTTTTTCATCAAAATTAAACCAAAATAATTATTATTTTCTAAATATCAACAATCACAATTATCAAAACGAAAAAACAGTAATTTAAAACTAAGCTAGATCCAAGTCTTTTTCCAGATCATTTAACTTACTAGCAGCGTGAATACTTAACATTTTAAGTTTTCTATGCAAAGCAGATCTTTCCATACCTACAAAAGTAGAAGTTTTGGATATATTATTATTAAATCTGCTCATCTGCGCTGATAAATACTGCCTTTCAAAGACCTCTCTTGCTTCACGTAGTGGCATAGACATCATATCTATATTATTATCAGGCTTGGATATATTTACACTATTATTTATTATATCCCGTGGCAACATATCTGATTTTATTTTTTCTAAAACTCCAGATTCCATAGGATTCATTATCAAAGTCCATTCGATAACATTTCTAAGTTGCCTAACATTACCTGGCCAACTATATGCTTGTAAAGCCGCTAAAGCTTCATCAGAAAATTCTCTTTCTTTTAAACCAGAAAATTTTGATAGTTGTTTGACAAAATAATTAACAAAAAGCGGAATATCTTCTTTTCTTTCAGATAAATTTGTTACATATAGTTGAACAACATTAAGTCTGAAATATAAATCTTGCCTAAAACTACCTTGATCAATTTCTACTTGCAAATCTTTGGTTGAAGAAGTAATAAATCTTACATCTAACTTTACTACTTTATTATTAGCCTTTAATAAAGTCTGATCTTTTATAAATTTAAGCAATTTATTCTGTATAGACATTGGCAAATCACTAACTTCATCTATATATAAAGTACCATTATTAGCCGCCTCTAGAACGCTTATTCTCTTGTCAAAAACACTATTAACCAACTCTTGTTTTTCTTCATCACCAAATAGTTCTTGTTGAATCTTACTTGCTAACATTGAAGTAGGACTAAAAACCAAGAATGGTCCATTCGCTCTTTTTGATTTTTTATGAATTAATCTTGCAGTTAATTCCTTGCCAGTGCCAATAGCTCCATGAATCATAACTCTTCCAGAAGTTGGCGCCACTTTTTCAATCTCACCTTTTAGCCTAGTAATAACAGAAGAACATCCTACAAACTCGGTTTTATCAATTACCTTAGATCTTAAATCTATATTTTCTCTTCTTAGTTTCGATGTTTCACAAGCTCTTTTTAACAAAATTATTATCTTATCATGGGTAAAAGGTTTTTCTAAATAATCATATGCCCCCATTTTAATCGCACTTACTGCTGTTTCAATAGTACCATGACCACTAATTACTATCACTGGCATCAAAGGATATTGTTTTTTTATGATTTCTAAAATTCCAAGACCATCAAGTTCGCTTCCCTGTAACCAAATATCAAGTATTACAGCATTTGGCGTTTTTTCTGATATTGCTTTAAAAGCCTGAGTACTATTTGCAGCCACTCTACTAGAAAACCCCTCATCTTTTAAAATATCAGATATTATATCTCTGATATCCATTTCATCGTCTATTACAAGAACATCTAATGCCATAACTTTTTTCTCCTATATAATAAAAACCATTTTCACTAATTGGTTATTTCTAAAGAAATACCAAACAAATAGATGAGAATTAAGTTATCCTTATAAAAGATATAAATCAACAAAAATAACAGCATTTATGCAACATATTAACTAAATACTTAAAATAGAGTTAAATGGTTATACTTTTACAAGATTTAATTTGTTTTCATTCTTAATTTTTGAATATTCAAAATTAACCTTGCCTCTCCACCACCTTCCTCTCTATTCAAAATATCAAAACTACCAAAATGGTCTTGAATAATCCTGTCTACAATTGCAAGACCAAGACCTGTACCCTTTGTTTTAGTTGTAAAATATGATTTTATTGCATTCTCTAAAACTTTCTCACTAAAACCATGGCCATTATCTAAAACAGCAATAGATACAAAATCTCCTTCCAATATGATTCGAACTATTATTTTCTTTTTTCCTTTTACCCCCTCCAAAGCTTCTTCAGCATTTTGTAGCAAATTAACCATAACTCGATTTAATTGAGTAGAATCACACATTAATTCGCAAGATTTAATATTTGAATTAACTATGTACAAAATATGTTCATTAATCAATCTTCTGGTATCAACTAGGTTATTAATCATAGACAATATTTCGTGTTCAGAAAAATTAGGAGATGGTAATCTCGCAAAATTCACAAACTCGGAAACTATCATTTTAATCTCATTGGAGTTTTTTGTAATATTGCTGATATATTTTTCAAAAGAAACTTGATCTTCAACTTGATTTTTAAATTTTTTAAGCAATCTTTCTGCGGAAAGTTGAATTGGGGTAAGAGGATTTTTTATTTCATGAGCAACTCTTCTCGCAACATCTGACCATGCAAGAGCTCTTTGAGCAATTACTAAATCTCTTTGTTGCCTATCTATTTGTTTAACCATTCTATTAAATGCTAAGGACAAAATTCTGATCTCATCTTTTTTCAAACCTTCTTCTGGTACTTGAGCCGTCAAATCGCCATTTTTTACTCGTTCAGCTGCAATTACTAATTCCCTAATAGGCTTTACTATTCGTTCGGCAAAATGCCAACCCCACATAATTGCTGCCAAAAGTAAAATTACGACAAGTAAAATAAAAATCATGGCAAATTTTACTTGAAGATTAAATATCTGAGTCTTCAGCCTAAAATACTCTTGAGCGGCGCCATTAGTTTTATTAATATGCTCAATGATTTTCTTATCTACCAATCTTCCTATTAATAGATAAGTATTATTGTATTTATCTATTTTTATTAAAATTCTTATTTTATTTGGATCAGAAAAAATTCGAACTACTTCTCCTTTATTAGCTTTTTCAAATAGATAAGTTGGTATAGTTAAAAAAGACAAAGAAAAACTTAAAGTAGTTTGAGCAAGAATAGCATTTGTATCTCGCTTAAAAATTATTGCTTCATCAAGAGCGCGAAACTCGGCTTGACCAGTTAAAACAGCCTGAAATAAATCAGGGTTATCTATCAATTTATAGTATAAATCATTATAATCATTAGAGATTGAAATAGCCGTATCCTTTAACTGAAGAACATGCTCTTCTATGTAAGACTCCCCAACAATAACCGATTGCTCCAAAACTTTAGATATCTTATCATCAAACCATGATTGAATTCCAAAATTAAAAAAATGGGTAGCAAATAAGGCAACAATAATCGTTGGCACCGCAGCGCCAAGACTAAAAGCAATTATTATTCTTTTTCTAAGTTTAAAAACCTTTTTTGTACTTTTTTTTACAAAATCAAAAACCCCAATGGAAAAATTATTGATTAATAAAATAGCAAGCAAAAGAAAAGATATTAAAACTGTTAGCATCAAACCAATAATTTTTACTGGATCAATATTGTTAAAGAAAAAACCTAAATAAACAAAAAAACTAGTTGCTAAAAGACTTATAATAATAGTTACGATATTATAAGAAACATTTTTACTACAATAATGCTTCCTTATCAATTGCCGTAAACTATTAAAAAAAATCATAAATCAACTACATAAAGATTAATACTAACTTATATAATAAACTAAGCACTAATTATCTTAATCACTTTCATTTCAGAGCAATAGTTAATTGTATTTTTTTTGAACGAGACTAAGTAATATTTGATATTAACATAATTATTCAACTTACCTATAATATATTCAGATCTTTTATTTTTTTTCTTAAAGTATTCCTATTAATGCCTAATATCTTCGCAGCTTTTAATTGAATGCCATTTGCATGGTTAATAGTTTTTTTGATTAGAACTCTCTCAACTTCTCCTACAACCCTTGCGTAAAGACCGGATTCAGGGGATTTATCTTCGTGCATCTCAAAAAATCTATCAATTTTTGCTTCAATAGCCTCAATGATAGAATTATAGTCTTTATCTTTCATAAATTATAATTTAACTTCTAAAACAGACTCATAAAATTTTTGTGTTTTTTCTTTTACCTCAGTAACATCAATCGCTTGATTAATAGTGGCTCTGAATTCGCTAGAATTTGGAAGACCACTACTATACCATCCTAAATGTTTTCTTGCCATCTTTACACCAACATCAACACCATAATAATTTATCATATCATCATAATGATTAATCACTATTACGAACTGCTCTTTTATAGAGGGAGGAGATATTTTATCGCCAGTTTTTAAAAAATGCGCAATTTGAGAAATAAGCCAAGGTTTACCATAAGCACCGCGCCCAATCATTACACCATCAGCACCAGACTTATCTAAAGCCTCTCTTGCTGTATCAAAACAAACTATATCTCCATTAGCTATTACTGGAATTTTTACAGCCTTTTTTACTTTGGAAATAAAATCCCAATCCGCTTTACCAGTATAAAATTGACATCTAGTTCTACCGTGAACTGTAACCATTTTTATTCCAGCATCTTCAGCAATTTTTGCAAGAACAGGAGCATTTTTTGTATTATCATCCCAACCTACTCTCATTTTCAAAGTAACTGGGATATTTACAGATTTAACTGTCTTGAATAATATTTCGGCTGCTAATTTTTCATCTCTCATCAATGCCGAACCAGAAAAACCACCAACAACTTTTTTTGCAGGACATCCAAAATTCAAATCAATAATTTTGGCACCCATATCTTCGTTCATTTTTGCAGATTCAGCAATTACATCAGGGTCACAACCAGCTAATTGCACACAAGCACCTGTGGCATCATCGTGCAATATGGCACATTTTTTCATTGACTGACTGGACTGAACAATCATTGCTCTACTTGCAACCATTTCAGATACAACAAGACCAGCTCCAAATTGCTTAACTAATTTTCTATAAGGCAAATCAGTCACTCCAGACATTGGAGCAAGTATTACCGGACTAGATAACTCTATTTTGTCAATTAATATGTTCACTTAAAATTTTATTTTTTGAGAAAATACTTTATAACACAAAAGATGTATAAAATCACTAAATAAAAATTATTTTATTTTCATTAAGATCTTTAAAAACAAAAATTCAGCTAATTTGAGCTATAAAATTAAAGGAAATTTTATTAACGTAAATGATTAAATTTTAACTCGGCATTTTCATAGATAATATTTCAGCAAGTTTTTTGTAACTTTCTTCCATGCAGGCGTTTTCATTAGGTAACTGCTTAAGAAACTCTTCAATTTTATTAAAGTACAAAATTGATAAATCCACATCTGGATCAGTTCCTTTTTTATAAGCTCCAAGTCTTATCATTTCAGACATATCTTGATAAATAGAAAGCATTTTTCTTGCATAAGTAATTAATTTATTTTCAAAATCACTATTACATTTAGGCATAGCTCTTGATACACTTCTTAACACATCAACAGCTGGGAATCTACCACGCTCAGCGATAGAACGATCTAAAACTATATGACCATCTAAAATACCACGTACAGCATCACTTATTGGTTCATTTTGATCATCACCTTCCACTAAAACAGTAAATAATCCAGTAATATTTGCTCCATCCACCCCTGGCCCTGCTCTCTCTAATATCTTTGGCAACTCGCTAAAAACAGAAGGTGTGTATCCTTTTGTCGTAGGAGGTTCGCCAACTGCAAGACCTATCTCTCTTTGCGCCATAGCAAATCTAGTAATTGAATCCATTATACAAAGAACTTCCTTGCCTTCATCACGAAAATACTCAGCAATTGCCATAGTTACATAAGCCGCTCTTTTTCGAAGCAATGCAGATTCGTCACCTGTTGCTAAAATTATTACCGCTGTTTTTAAACCTTCTGGTCCTAAATATTCTTCAATAAATTCTTTAGCCTCTCGTCCTCTTTCTCCAATTAAACCTATTACTTTCACATCAGTATTTGCATATTTAGTAAGCATAGAAATCAGAACTGATTTACCCACGCCGCTACCTGCAAATATTCCCATTCTTTGACCGAAGCAACAACTAACAAAACTATCAATAACTTTAACACCAAGATCTATTTTAGCACCAATTCTCTGTCTTTTTTGTGCTGGTGGTGGATTAGATTTTAAAGGATACGCCCTTTCTCCAGCTTTAATTGGACCAAGATCATCAATTGGATTACCAAAAGCATCTATTATTCTCCCCAATAATTCATAACTTGGATGTACAACATTCTGATGTTGGTAAATTTCTACTTCGTCACCAGAACCGACACCATCAGTGTCACTAAAAGGCATTAACAAGACTAATTCATTGCTAAATCCCACAACTTCACAAATTATGCTAGTTGATTTAAATATATTGTTAATTTTGCATCTAGAACCTATAGAAACAAATTCATTAATTCCTTTGCACTCAATAACAATACCTCTGACAGAAACAACTCTACCAGATATTTTTATTGGTTTAATATCCTCTATTTCAGTATTTAGTGCTTCAAGATAAGATTTAAAACTCATAAATTTTAACTTTTTTCTTTTGTATACTTAAATATTTTAAGTGATTCTATCATTTGAAGCTGGTAAAAAGAAATTACCTTGCATTCCACCTATTTTTATATCAATTAAAAATCTAGCTATTTCACCATTTTCAACAAACTCAGCAACAGTCTTAATACCAAGATCTGCTGCAAGTTTTATTAAAGCTTCAACGAAAAATTTACTATGATCATTTTTTAATATATCCCTTATATAACTACCATCAATTTTTATAATATCAATTGGTAAATTTAAAAGTTGATGAAAAGATGTAAAACCAGAACCAAAATCATCTAAAGCAAATCTACATCCGTATTTATGTAAACTATCAATAAAGTTTTTAGTGGTTTTAAAATCATCATTTAAAGAAGTTTCGGTAATTTCAATAATTAATCTTTTTGCCACACCATGTTTTTTAAGTAAATCTTCTATTTTTTTTAAAAGTTTTTTATCTAAAACTCCTATGTTAGATATATTTACTGAAAGATTAATATTTTTGTCTCTTTTTAATTCTAATATCGCCATTTCTACTACAGTAAAATCAACAATACTGATAAGCCCCTTACTTTCAGCGTCACTTATCATATTTCCAACTGACACCCACTTATTTTGCTGATCTTGAACACGAAGCAAACATTCATAATAACTTATATAACCTGTTTCTCGTTCTACTATAGGCTGATAAACAAATTTAGCACTCTTTTGAAACAAAGATATTCTTAAAAGATTAAGCTTGATGTTTTTAGTTCTTAAATCTTCAATATCAACAGGATTTTCATCATAGTTATAATAATAGGATTTATCGGTTGAAACACAATTTCCGTAATTCAATAAGGCTAGAAGCTTTTCTACATTATGAGCAATTTTCTGAGGAAAGCGAATGCTCTGAACAGAGCATTTTAAATAACTTTCTGGTAAAGCTTTATCAACATCAAGTTGCACTTGAGAATAAATAGAACAAGCTAGTTTTTCAGCTATTTTTAAATTATTTGGTATAAAAACATATAATTTTGTTGGCTCAGAATCTCTGATAATCTTATATTCTATCGATTCATGACAAGCTATATCTACAATAGTAAAAAATCTTTCAATCACCTTGTCAGATTGATCTAGCAAGATATCAAGCTCGTCTTTATTAGCCAAGGAAACTACCATCATGATCCCTTTTTTTCGTAAGACAATTTCTTGCTGCAAATCTTTCATTACTAGATTTTTATAGACCATATTAAATACCAAATAACTACATATATTTACTAAATTGAGAATATTTTGTTTTCCTTAATCAAGAAGCACTGATATGATAACAAAACTATTTTACTCATACTCAATTTTTAAGAATTATGAACAGAATAAAAAGAATTGAGAGAAAATTAAGTGCATTAAAACCACAATATTTAGAAATTATAAATAATAGCTCTCTGCATAATAATCATAACGCAAGCCCCAATAATGGCGAATCTCACTTTACTATAAAAATCTTCGCTGATTCCATCGCTTCCGAAGGATTAATTAAGCAACATAAAATTATTAACAATCTACTAAAAGAAGAATTTACTACTGGTCTTCATGCCTTGTCAATTATAATAAACAAAAATTAAGTTAAAATTAAGTTAATTTATCTCTTACAAAATTATGAATCAAGAAAATTTAATAAAAATTATTTCTGGTAGCGCAAAAATCGCAAAAAACACCGCGGAAAATCTTAGAGAAACGACCTCGCACTACATAAAAGAAAAGGTTTTAAAGAATGAATTCGTTACCCGTGAAGAATTCACAGAACTCCGAAATTTTGCGTTAAAATTATCAGAAGAACTTGAAAATATAAAACAAAACTCTTTAAATAAAGAAAAGTGATTATTTTGCATCAATAAATATTTTATTCTTTTGTAATAAATTAATTTATAGATACAACAAACTCTAAATCGTGTTAACTTAATTACTCAAACAAATAGTAATATCAGAGGAGTAAACATAATGAATAACAATAAAGCTTTTGAATTTTTTCAATCATTCACGAACCAAGAAAATTTAACAAAGTCAATGAAATGGATGCCAAATATGGACTCCTCTTCTTTTAGCGATATGCTTAAAGAAACAAACGAAATTATTTCTTCTTCTAATCAATTAATTTCAGAAACTGTGCAATCTATAGCAAAAAGAGGTAGCGATTCATTTCAAAAAAATCTCTTCGAAATGTTTAACACTATTAAAGAATCAGCTTCAGCCGGAGATATTGAACAAATGAAACATCATCAGCAGAATTATTTAAAATCGACCTTAGAAAATAATATTAATAATGCAAAGGAAGTTTTAGACATAGTATCTAAATCTTCAATGGAAATATTAAACAATATGAGCAAGAATTTTGATAAAAAAGTACACAAACCTTTACACAAAGAAAAAGTATAGCTAAAAAAATTAATAAAATTATTTCTTGTCAACAATTTTGCTCCATGTTAGAGTTAAATTACAATATATTATTAATTTCAAATCATGTGCTAATTTATTATGAACAAAATATATAAAATATCTTCTATTTTTGTTGCATTGCTATTGCTCTCTGCTTGCAAAACTCAAGGATCGTATCTTAAGAAAGAAAATGCAAAATACATTGAAAAAACAGTTACAGATGACGTAACAAAAAATGTTACCAGTGTAACTTCTAGCACTGCAGCAACATCTAATGCTGCTACAAAAATTAATACGCATTAACAAAATAATTTATGCCCCTTACTTGTTAAAATATTTCTATTTGATAAGTAAGGGGCATATACTGCTAGTTCAGCTTAGAGGATTTAATTTTTTGCTACGCTTGACATTGTTATAAATAAGAACATTTCTAATAAAAATACTTACAAGGTATAATAAATTTATTATACCTTAATATTAGCTGGATCTTAATCATAATTGGCATGATTAGATATTTTTTATGACAAAAAAAAGTATTTTTAAAAAAAATCAAATTAAGCATTTTGGGGCTTTTTTTACCTTCAGCAAAAACCCCATTCGCTCTATTTTGTCAGTTTTAACCTTGGGAATAACTCTTGGCATTTGCTATGAAGAGATGGTTGGCATAGGAACATGGCATAAATTTCAATCAGATATCGACAAAATCAACGTTTGTTTTACACCTCCATCTGGTTGCGGTAGTTTGATTGCTCAACAAATATCACAAGCTAAAAAATCTATTTTTGTTCAAGCCTATGGTTTGACATCTGATATGATAATTCATCAATTAAAAAACGCTCATGCACGTGGAGTTAAAGTTAGAATTTTATTAGATGGGGGGAATTTAAGCGATAATCAGGATGTTTTTGAAGAATTGAAAAAAATTGGGATAAAGGTATATTATGACAAAATGGTTGGTATTGCCCATAATAAAGTTATGATAATTGATCAAAAAAAGCTTATAACTGGTTCTTTTAATTTTACAAATGCAGCCGACAAAAGAAACGCCGAGAATGTTTTGTTGATTGATGATGATAACTTAGCTAAACTCTACATAGATAACTGGAAAAGCCGAGTTCAACAAAATAAAAAATAAAAACTTTAAGGATAATTAATTGTGAACAAAATTCTTTTATACTATTTTTTTCTGGTAAGTTTTTTCTTACAAAATGCCTCAGCATTAACTCTTGAATTACCAATTGACTGTAAACTTGGAGAAAATTGTTGGATAGCCAACTTGCCAAGACATTTTCACGAAAATCAAGAAGTAGATTATAAATGCAGCTCAAAAACATATAGCGGTAACAAAGCTACTGATTTTATTCTCGAAACCATAGAAGAAATGAATCAAGGAATAGATGTTTTATCACCCTTTGATGGAATTGTTAAATCTGTACAAGATGGCATCAAAGATAATGACCTAAACATCCATAGGCTTGACAAGACAGAAGATCATGAATGTGGTAATAATGTTTTAGTTGTCACAGATGATTTTGAAGCGCAGCTTTGTCACATGCAACAAAATTCTATTTCCGTCAAAGTAGGAGATCAAGTTGTTGCTGGAGAAAGCCTTGGGTCTGTTGGTTTATCAGGAAAAACAGGTCATCCTCAATTATCTTTTATTTTTAGAAAGAGAAATCAAGACGGTACAGTTAGTGAAATAGATCCGTTTTATGGTGAGCAATTAGGTTGCGGACTACCCCCTAAACCTTTTTGGGCAAACGCTAATTATTTAAGCAATAACACCAAAAATGGCATAGTCTATAATTATGGCATAGCTTTTCAAATACCAGATCCCCAAAAAGTAAGAAGTGGTTATTATAAACGTATTATTCAACCACATAAACCCAAAATGATAATGGTTTTTGCTGATATTTTATCAATAGATAAGGGACACAAAATCAAAGTACAATTTCTTGATTCTGCCGGAGAAATTCTTTTTGAAAAAGATCAAGAATTTACAAAATACCAACCAAGATACTTTTTTTATATTGGAAAAAATCTTCATAAAAAACAATTACACGGTAATTTTAACATAAAAATTACCTACACTAAGCCTAAAGAATCAACTATAATTTATAATAAAGCAATAGTGCTAGATTAATTTTTTAGTTGATTTTTGAAGTTTAAACCTACTAATTAAAGCAAATATTTACTAATTCGGATAAATTTTATGCTAAATATTTTTTTAATAATATTATCAATTCTTTCAATAATAGTAATTTGTGGTATTTTTTTACAGAAAGAAATATTTACAAAATTACTATTTTTAAATACTGGAACTAGCTTAGCCTCTTTATTTATTTGTTTTTTAGGTAGCTACAAAGTTAATAATTCATATATCGACATTGCTTTAATATATTTTTTACTTAGCGTTGTTGGAACTTCAGCTTATTTAAAGTATTTTTTACAAAAACATCAAATAGAACAAAAAAATGAATAATCACGATAACATAATAATACTTGGTGCTGGACTAAGCGGTATGATTACCGCCCTTTCTCTTGCAAAACACAAAATTAAAAGCACAATTATTGAAGCAAAATCTATCAATCATGATAGATTTTTTGATGATATCCGCACCACTGCCATTAACTCCGAATCAAAAGAAGTTTTTGATAAAATAGGTGTTTGGCAAGAATTATCAAAACTATGCGCAACTATCAATGACATATATATTGTTGATAACAAATCTCCTGAAATTTTACATTTTGCAACAAAAACGCATTTTGAAAATAAAATCATGGGATATTTAGTAGAAAATACAGAATTTAAAAAATGTCTCTACAGTCTAGTTCAAGAAAATAAGCTAATCAATATTTTAGACAATATAAAATATCAAGAAATTATTAATCATACAGATTATTGTCAGCTAAATTTAAGTAATAACACTCAAATATTTTGCAAATTACTAATAGTATGTGATGGCAAAAACTCCAAAGCAAAGAATTTATTTTTTTCTAATGATATAGAAGAAGATTACAACCAAAAAGCTTTAACTTTTATTGTGGAACATACCGAGAATCACGGCAATACAGCTGTAGAACATTTTTTACCAACTGGACCATTTGCTATATTACCACTCAAAGAGCAGAATAAATCTTCTATCGTCTGGACAGTTCCAACTGATTACACATCAATCTTACTAGATCTACCATTAGAAGAATTTACTTACTTAGTTCAAGAAAATTTTGGTGCATTTCTAGGAAATATTCAGATAAAAAGTAAAGTAGAAGCTTTTCCGCTAAAAGCATATCATGTTACAAAATACTATAATAAGAGCATAGCTTTAGTTGCTGATACCGCACATATTATCCACCCCCTTGCAGGACAAGGATTAAACCAAGGTATTAAAGATATAGATTGTTTATCAAATTTAATCGCCACAGAAACTATCACATCTAATATTTTAGATATTTATCAAAAACAAAGAAAACAAGATAATGAAAATATGCTATTAATAACAGATACTATCAATAATGTTTTTTCATCGAATTCTAGAATATTGCACGAAGCTAGGCAAATTGCTTTCAAAGCCATTGAAACATACCCATCTTTTAAACAGATTCTTATTAAATATGCTATGGGAGAAAGAAACAAAAAATAAGCTTTTAGTACCTATATATTTATTAACTATTAATCCTAAGCATTTAATTATCACCGATTTTTAAAGCTGCAATAAAAGCTGATTGAGGAATTTCAACATTTCCTATATTTCTCATTCTTTTTTTACCAGCTTTTTGTTTTTCAAGCAATTTACGTTTACGAGTAATATCGCCACCATAACATTTTGCCAAAACATCTTTTCTCATAGCTTTAACATTTTCTCGAGCAATTATTTTGCCGCCAATAGCAGCTTGTATTGCTATCTGGAATAATTGCCTTGGAATTAGATCTTTCAATCTTGCACATAATTCTCTACCCCTTGATTCAGCTCTTGATTTATGAACAATAATTGATAGAGCATCAACTGGATCGCCATTAACCATAATAGTAAGTTTAACTAGATTACTTTCTTGATAATCATCTATTTCCCAGTCAAAACTTGCATAACCTTTGCTGCAACCCTTAAGGCGATCATAAAAATCAAAAACAATTTCATTAAGTGGCAGTCTGTATATAACCATTATTCTTCCAGAAATATATTTCATATCAAGCTGCACACCTCTTTTGTCGGTGCAAAGAGCAAGCACTGAGCCAAGATATTCCTCAGGCACCATAATGGTTGCACGAATCCAAGGTTCTAACATCGACTCTATAGTTTGTGGGTCAGGAAAATCAGCTGGATTATGTATTTCTATTTGAGCTGCCCCCCTTAAATTAACTTTATACACAACACTTGGCGCTGTTGTGATAAGGTCTAAATCAAATTCACGCTCTAATCTCTCTTGAACAATTTCAAGATGTAATAGACCAAGAAATCCACATCTAAATCCAAAACCAAGAGCCGTTGAATTTTCTGTTTCAAATTCAAGGCTTGCATCATTTAAACGAAGCTTACCAAGCGAATCTTTTAACTTTTCAAAATCAGATGCATCAGATGGAAATAAACTGCAAAACACTACTGGTAAATTAGGTTTAAACCCTGGTAACATTTTTACTTCAATTTTACTATCCTCACTAATTGTATCCCCTACCTTACATTCTGTTACCTGCTTAATAGATGCCGTAAAAAATCCTAACTGACCAGCATCTAAGGAATCGCACATAATTTTTTTAGGCGTAAAATAACCAACATTATCAATCGAGTAGGTATTTTCTGTAGATAACATCTTGATTTTCATTCCTTTTTTTAGGCTACCTTGAAAAACTCTAACTAATATTACTACACCTAAATATTGGTCATACCAACTATCCACTAGCAGAGCTTTGAGAATATTTACATTTTCGTTCTCAACAAATTCATTTTTTGGTGATGGAAGCCTATTAACTATCGCTTCTAAAACATCTTGAATACCAATACCACTTTTAGCCGAGACTAAAAGAGCATCACTTGCATCGATACCAATTACATTTTCTATCTGCTCTTTGACTTTATCAGGCTCTGCTGCTGGCAGATCTATTTTATTTAAAACCGGAACTATTTCATGATTATTATCAATAGCTTGATAAACGTTAGCTAAAGTCTGCGCCTCAACACCTTGGCTTGCATCGACTACCAATAGCGATCCTTCACAAGCAGCTAATGATCTGCTCACCTCATATGAAAAATCAACATGACCCGGTGTGTCCATCAAATTCAATTGATACATGTTACCATCTTTAGCCTTATATTGAAGTCTAACAGTTTGAGCTTTGATTGTAATACCACGTTCTCGTTCGATATCCATTGAATCAAGCACTTGCTGACTCATTTCTCTTTTTTCGAGACCACCACAATATTCTATTAATCTATCTGCTAAAGTTGATTTACCATGATCAATATGGGCTATAATTGAGAAATTCCGTATAAATTTTTGTTCATCCATTTTATTCTAAAAATCACTATATATTTAATAAATTATAATTTATACTCAAAAATTAAAAATGAGTAATTAACCAATACATTATAACAGCTATTTTGCTGAATCCTAGAAAAATTAAAGGTAATAAAATGCGCGCAGAAATAGAAAACACTAAAATCAAAATCGAGCAATCTCTTTCTTTGCTCAAGAGGTCTCTTTGACATCGATAGTACAAAAAAGAAATTCTTAGAACTAGAAGAAAAAGCAAATAATCCAGATCTATGGAATGATCCCCAAAAGGCAACATTTTTACTAAAAGAAAAAAGAGTGCTAGAAAACAGTATAAATTCTTTTGATAAAATTAATAACGGTCTTATAGATAATATCGATCTTGCCGTTATGGCAGAAGAAGAAAATGATGAATCAATACTTGACCAAATAGAAAAAGACTTAAAACAAATAGCTGAAATTGCATCCAAGTTTGAAATAGAATGCCTATTCTCAGGTGAGTTAGATCTTAACAATTGTTTCCTTGAGATTAATGCCGGAGCTGGTGGAACTGAAAGCCATGACTGGGCATCTATGATGATGCGAATGTATTTACGCTTTGCAGAGCGTCTTGGTTTTAAAACGGAAATAATTAATCTTATTTCCGGCGAAGAAGCAGGTATTAAATCTTGTTGTATAAAAATTAAAGGTGAAATGGCTTTTGGCTGGTTTAGAACAGAGTCTGGCGTACATAGATTAGTTAGAATTTCACCTTTTAATGCAGCTGGAAAAAGAATGACTAGCTTTGCTTCATGTTGGGTATATCCAGAGATTGACGATAATATAGACATTACTATTGAAGAAAAAGATTTAAGAATAGATACATATAGAGCCTCTGGCGCTGGCGGTCAACATGTTAACACAACCGATTCTGCTGTCCGCATAACACACATACCAACAAATGTAGTAGTGCAATGTCAAAATGATAGATCTCAACATAAAAACAAAGCAGAAGCTATGAAAATGCTAAAAGCAAGGTTGTATGATTTAGAAATAAAAAAGAAAAACGAGGAAACAGATAAAGAAAACGCAGCTAAAACCGATAATAGCTGGGGTCACCAGATTAGATCTTATGTATTACAACCATATCAAATGGTCAAAGACCTTAGAACAAATCATGAAACCTCAGATTCAAATGGAGTTTTAGATGGTAATTTGGCAAAGTTTGTTTCTGCTACATTAGCACAAAAAGCAGCAAAATATTAAATAAAAGCAATCCCCGCCGCAAGCAGCGGGGTATTTTAGAAGAAAGCTAACTGGAGGTTCTCATGCAGCTTCTTATATTCCTTACCTTGATTTTTTACGTACTTTCCTATCATATTCTCATTTCCATGCTTACCTACCGTACTCGTA
>CAMCXV010000003.1 GCA_945883665.1 Rickettsia typhi
TTTTCTTGATAAAACATATTCATTACCCTCTTGTTTATATTAAATTCTAACTCAAAAGGTAAAATGTGTTTTATCGCTTTACAATAGCTTGTACATATATTTTGCTACTGATTTAAAACGAAAGTACAGAAAGAATGTTACACCAGCGAGCAGAGTTTTTACTAATTTGCGCTTATGATATTTTATTAATATTTTAATCCATAATGTTTTTAGCCCTGAGATTTTTTGCTTATCATAAAATTTCAATTTTGTTTCAAGGGATAAGATTTTATCCATTCCCCACAACAAAAGATTGTTATATAATTTTTTACATTTTTGTATATCATTTCTTCTAGCTTGTTTGACATGGGGTTTTGCTCTAGTGCAAGAGAAATTAGCAGAATGCCTTCCTATCTGCCGAGCTTGAGGATCTCTCATTATATCGGCATAGTGACCAACTTCTTGCCCAGCAATAATTTGCAATCTTGCTGCTGCTGCCCAGCCATTACCATGAAAAGGATTATTAGCATCATTTGGAGAAAATGGATCTCCCCCGCAAGAAACATAAATACAGACATTACTACCATCAGTACTTTGCATTCCACTATTTGCACCTGATGTTTTCCATCCTGACATATCCATTACATCTCCGATATTATGAGAGTAAGTTATAAATATTTGAGTACGATCTAAGAGCAACCATTTTATGACTATCGGATGGGCAGATTGAACAAAAATTCTAGCAAGTTTTATTTGCGTTTCCTTGGGTACATTGAATAGTTTTTTTGTTTGATTGAGCAATTCCTTAATTATATTATCAATTTTTTGCTCTGTTATAATTTTATTTTTTTGTGAATATAGATTTTTAATAGTTTCTTTTGTATGTTTTAGTAAATTTTGGTCAATTAATTCTTCTTTAGTCATCATTATAGTAATATTACAGCTAGGATCCGAGTATCTAGAAAAATTACAATAATAATCTGTGTCGATACGCATTCTACCAGAATCTAATAGCTTTTTAGCCAAATCTTCATATTCAATTTGCATATCTTTTTGGTCAATAGACGGAATTTTGTCAAGAATATGATAAATTGAGCTCATCTTGTAATCCAAATATTGATGATAATATTATTAGTAAATATTTATTATATTCAATAAATACTGATTTATAATTTTTTCTTTTCAAATAAACTGGCTGCAACACAATATGAGTAGTTTTTGGTAACCAAAGATTTAATTCATAAATAGCTCTTGGTATTGATTCAGGAGCTATTACCAATCTAATTGAATTAATTTTATATCTTTTAAGAAGATAATAAACATCCAAAATATAGCTTTTTTTTATAATCCCTTGTGGTCTTTCATCAAATATAAAATGATATTCTTCTATTCCTTGTTCTTTTAAATAATTTTTATAATTAAAATAATAATCCTCTCCAGTAATTAAAAGAAGATGGGAATAATTATGGTGTATTAAATTAGCTGCTATATGAAGTCTTTGTTTATTTGCTCCAAATACTACAATTGCTTCGGTAGTTGTTTTATAATCCAAAACATAATTGTGTATCACATGGTTAAAATAAAAAAATCCTATTCCCCATGATAATAATATTAAGCTAGAAATAGTACGTATTAATCTCATTAAAACTTTTCTATAAATTTTTTTTTAAAATTATATCAAATTCTTCTAAAGAGATATCTAAACCAATCTCTTTTAACGAAGTTATAGGAAAATTATTAATCCCACAAGCTATTATACCTGAATAATGTTCGAGATTTGTATGTATGTTGATTGAGATACCATGATATACAACCCATTTTCTTATTCTAAGACCTATTGAAGCAATTTTAGCTTCAACATTTTTACTATTTTTAACCCAGATTCCAATCTTGCCTGGAATAGTAAAAGCTTGAATTTTAAACTCCGCAAGCGTTAAAATTATCCATTTTTCAAGCTTCGAAATATATAATTTTAAATCTTTTGAATTACACCCTTTATTCAAATCTATTATAGGATAGATTATTCGCTGACCAGGGCCATGATAAGTAAATTTTCCTCCACGTCCGGTATAAATTACTGGAAATCGATCTGGAGTTAATAATTCATCTTGTTTATAATTTGTTCCAGCAGTGTATGTTTCATTATGTTCTAATAAAAAAATACTATCTGGTTCAAGAGATTTTATTACCTTGTCCAATTGATTTTCCATCATTGTTAAACCTTCCTGATAATTAACAAGACCAGGTACAGTAATCCATTTTACCAAACTTCCCCCCATCACCCTATCCTATCGACGACCAAATAATTTCTCTATATCTTTGAGTTTTAGTTCAACATAAGTTGGCCTACCATGATTACATTGAGCTGAAAAATCCGTATTTTCCATTTGTCTTAACAATTCATTCATTTCCACAATAGATAAAACTCTACCAGACCTTACGGCATAATGACATGCATAGGTTTCTGTAACATGTTCAATCAATTCAGTTAGCGCTATATTTTCACTCGATGCTGTAAGATGGTCTGATAAATCGTTAATTAATTTAATAACATTAACATCGCCAAGTAAACTTGGTATTTCTGATATAATTATCGATTTTTCACCAAATTTTTCTATTGATAAACCAAGATCAAACAAAGATTTTTTATTTTCATCGATGATTTCAGCTTTTTCTTTTGAAGATAATTCAATTATTTCAGGAATGAGTAATCTTTGTCTTAAAATTCCTTTTTTCTTTATTTGTTCTTTGATTTTTTCATAACCAAGTCTTTCATGCGCTGCATGTTGATCGGTAATAACAACACTATCTTTAGACTGCGATATTATATAAGTATTATGAAGTTGGGCTTTAGCAGCGCCAAGATAATATTTGCCATCATTTATAAAAACTTCTTCTAATTCAGAATTTATAGCATTTTCTGTTTTTGCGTAAGGTAATTGATCATGCTCGAATGTATGTTGCAAAACATGATCCGAATTGCCTCTTTTAGCAAGGTTATAATCGATATTAAAATCAGCTTTTTTATTTTCACCTGAAGAATATTGCCAATTGCTAGTTTTGGAAATATTTTGTTTTGGTATCTGAAAATTATTAGAAACAGAATAATTTTTTTCAGCTAAATAAGGTGAAATATTTTGCTGCGTCATGTAATTTATCGCAGAATTGGCTAATGTAGTAGAGACTCTTTTACCATCAGTCCTCAAAGCTTCTTGTATAGCACTAATAAAAATAGATCTGATTAAATTTGGATCATGAAAGCGAACTTCTGTTTTAGCTGGATGTACATTAACATCTACTAAATGTGGATCAAGTTTTAAAAACAAAACTGATACAGCATGGCGATCTCTGCTTAAAAAATCTTGATAAGCAACTTTCAAAGCTATATTTAATATTTTATCTTTTACAGGTCTATTATTTATAAATAAAAACTGTTCTTCAGCAGCTGCTTTATTATAAGTTGGAATGCTTGTATAGCCATATAATTCTATATTATTGCGTTGAAAATTCACATAAGCAGAATTTGCTAAAAACTCTTCTCCCATTATCTCCGCAATACGCATATTTAATATTTTACTAAAATCTTCTTCTCTTGTTCGAACTTTCATTAAATCTTTATTTTCGTGAGTAAGAGTAAAATCAATATGGGGGTTACTAAGAGCAATTTTTTTGCATATATTTGTAATTGCTGCTAATTCTGTTTTATCTGTTCTCAAGAATTTCAACCTTGCTGGAGTGGCAAAAAACAAATCTCTAACTTCAATTAAAGTCCCTTTATCAAGAGATGCCTGTATAGTTTTTTCTTGGACGCCCCCATTGATAGTTAAGGAGTAAGCTATAGAAGAGTCTTTTCGCCTTGAGGTAATTTTAAACTTGCTAATTGCTCCGATGGAAGGAAGAGCCTCCCCTCTAAAACCAAAACTATTAATATTTAGCAGATCTTCTTCATCTAATTTAGAAGTTGCATGTCTTTGAATCGCAAGTTCCAGCTCTTCTTTAGACATGCCAAAACCATCATCTCTTATAATTATAAGATTTTTGCCAGCCTGTTCTAAGATAACTTCAATTTTTGTTGCACCAGCATCTATTGAATTTTCCACTAATTCTTTTACTACGGAAGATGGTCTCTCGATAACTTCACCTGCAGAAATTTTATTGATAGTGGTGTTAGATAGTATCTTTATACTCATCTGAAAACGATATTCGCTGATTAAGTTTATATAGCGCAAATGATATCACTAAAATAGTAACAATAAAATAACAAACTGGTAACCAACTAATATTTGTTTGATGATAGATAAAAGTTGAAATAAAAGCTGTTGGTGCGGAAATAATAATTGATCCTATTGCATGGCTTAAACTGAATAATCTATATCTGATAGAAATAGGAATAGATTGTTTTAAAATTACAGCTCCAGGCATTGTTATGAATGGAAGAGTTGCGGATGTTAAAAATAAGAAAACAGGACTAACTTCTAATTTAGATAGATAGTAACACTGGAAGAAGCTAAATATTACAAGTATAAAACTAGCAATTAAAGTTGTTTTATACTTAACAAATTTATCAGCTACAATAGCAGCCACAATGCTAAATATCATATATATTACTATAGAAATAGAGATGTATTTCTGCATTTGCGCTTTCTCTACTGTTTCAAGAACCTGAAAATTATAAGTTCCAAAAAAAATTAGAATAAATTGATTAGTACTACCTATTGCGCCAATTAACAATATACATAAAGCAAATAAACTTTTGTTAGTTTTTAGAATTTCATAGATTGATAGATCTTTAAATTTCTCAAATTTAGGCTGATTACTAATTTTCATTTTATCTTTGAAGCCAGTTATTTTTATAATTATAATCACTATGAAACCGAGTACAGAACCAAGCAAGAATGAAAATTTCCAATTATAATTTTGCAAATAACCAGAACTAAAAGCTGTTGCAGATAATGAAGCTACTAATGAACCAAGCAGCGTAAAGATCGTTGTAATACTTATTCCAAGACACTGTCTAGAGCTTTTTATATGCTCGAAAACAAATATTCTCACACCATCAGATCCAGAAGAAACAAGAGCAGATATAACCATTCTACATAATAAAACTATTAATACAGAAAATAATCCTATTAACTCATTGGATGGCGTTATAAAAAGTATGAAAGAAGCTATCGACGTCCCGCTAAGACTAATGATAAAAGAATTTGATCTACCATTTAAGTCTCCCAACCTTCCAAAGATTATTGCTCCAAGAGGTTTTGCAATCATTGCTACAGACATTAAAAAATAAATATTTAATAACTGAATTACAATATTATCTTTTGGAAAAAAATGACTAGCAATATTGGCGGCTAAAAAACCAAATAAATGGTAATCATAATACTGAACAAACACTATTAGTGCTGAAATCGCAAATGTTTTTTTATTCAATTAATGTGTTTATTTATATGATTTCAAGAATTTTATTTATAGTCTGTGATTCCCGCACAAAGGCGGGAATCAAGTAACTTGACTTTACCATCCCCATTTTTATGAGGATGAATTTTTTCAAAATTTATTGAGCAGCTGATTTAATAATTTCAAGTCCAGCATCTGCCACTCTTGCTCCTGCTTGTAATGTAGAAATCGCAGCTAATATACTCTTTAAAGCTGCAGAAAACGCACTAGATGCTTCCACTAAATCAGTGTCTAGATAACTAGATGCCGCATCTTTCGTTATCGCAATTGCAGATGAAAGCGATTCCGATGCTGAATCTATAGTATCACTCTGACCTTTTACCTTAGACAAAGCTGAACTTACAGAATTAAGAGCATTCGTTAGAACCTCTTGCGCTACTTTTGCATCCGAAGAATTTAATACCGATAATTTCTCTACAAACTTACCAGAATTATCTCTAAATATCTTAGAAATACTAACATCCGGTATTTGTACTTTTAAACTATCGTCAATCCCAAGACCAACCCTTACATCAATACCAGAACCAGAACTTGTTAAAGATGCTTTGATAGCTTTTGCAATAGGTTGATAATTTACAGTCTGATTTAAATTCGTCAATCCTCCTTTACCTAAATTGATAGTAAGAACATCACCTCCACCTACTTGCTGCAACTTTAAATCTAAACCTTCAACTAGATACTCAGTGTTCAAATTGTTAGCAACAAAACTTGTACCATTAATTACAGCTGTCATCTTAACACCATTTCCAACATTACTAGCTCTCTCAATTGAAAAATCCTCAAAATTTCTATCAGCAAAATTATCTGACTTTAAAGAAACCGTCATCCCCTCAACACTTGCAACACTTGCTCCATCAACAACAACATCACCAGCATCCGTATTTATTGTTAAATCTCTATCCTGAACAAATGAAGCACTATCAAGAAGTTGCTTTATACATACTGCAAGATTAGCTTGAGCATTGGCATTAGTTGTGATGTTTGGATTAAAAGCACCTGTCTTTACTTTAAAACTTCCAGCCTCTCCTTTAAAATCAATTATCATATTGTCCATGTTAGCAGCAGCATTTGCTTTGAACACTAGTGCTTGAAAAGATTTTCCAGCTATAGTTGCAGTAAGAGCAACGGTTACATCACCATTAGCAGGAGCAGCAACAGCAACACCACCACTTAACTGACTATATAACCTATCTGCTTCACCATTACCACCACTACTTAAAGCATGACTAGTCACAATCACTGTTGACTCTAGCTTACCAATAAAACCATCAATGTTTTTAATGCCACTAACATCTATTCCCCCTATTGCAGCATTATATGCTGTAGAGACAGCAGTAGGAGGTGCAGCAGTAATTTGAGCAATGTTTGCAGCGGTTATAGAAATACCAGCAGCTGCATCTCCAATCATCGCACTACCACCAGCACTTTGTATAGTTAAAGTACCAGCACCGTCATCTGCTATGTTCAAAATACGTCTAGCAATCAAATCTTTTGTAACCGGGTGATTCCTAATTGCAGTAAAAAGATTTGTTGCACTTGCAGTTTGAGAATTACCATTCTCAACGATTAAAGGATTATTAGCGACAGGAGCAGCAGCAAAAACAAATTTTTGGTTAGCAATCGTAACAGTATCATTTGCTGCAGCATTCGCAACAGTAAAACTCAGAGTTTGAGTAGATGGGGCAGTTGTAACCAAAGCATCAGTAGTAGAAGAAACATTAGTAACAAGAGAGATAGAAGAACCGGCACTGCGCTGGCTGATAACAACACTCTTATTAAATATATCTACATCATAATATCTTAAATTTTCATCCGGACTATTTTTTATTGCCGTGACTATGTTTCGTGCAGTTTCAGCTTCATTAGAACCTTTTAAAATCTCATTCTTCTTATAATCAGGAGAAGTTCCTACAAAAGTAAAACTAGATGTTCCTATCGTTATTTTATCGCCAGCCGCTCCTGTCGTTATATTACTACTATTCACAGTAATTGCCGTCTTACCTATAACAGCCGTCCCTGGCGCAGCAAAATTACCCTGTGTATAACTAGCAACTGAAACAGGTCTAGCAAGAAATTTTGTTCTTACTGACGAATCAGAACCAAGATCACCATCTAATAATTTTCTACCATCATAGTCAGCTGTTCTTATCTGAGTTTTTAACTGCTCTACCTTCTGTTGAAGAATATCATTCAACGTTCTAATAGCATTATCAGAACCTCCATTTTGTGAAGAAAGAGCTAGCATATCGCTAAGAGTTGTAGACATAGATGATAAACTATCTTGCGTCACCCTTAAAACATTAGCAGTATATCCCATGCTTTCAAGAACTTTAGATAAAACATTCGCCTTATCAGCAAGACCATTACCCAAAAAACTACTCACAACATCAATATTAGCTTTCTTACCTGTACTGAGGCTTAGACCATTAACATCAATTCCCTTCTTTGCAATACCAATTGAAACTGGTACTGAATTTCTAACCGGATTGTTTAACGTTATACCATTACTCATATTTTTTACCTTTTGTTTATTGTTAATAATTTATAAAATCTTAAACTTAAATACTATCTAAGCAATTTTCATGCCATTCTTACTTTTCTTTAAAAATTACGCCGCAGCCGCAGCTGATTTGATAATTTCAAGTCCAGCATCTGCAACTCTTGCTCCTGCTTGTAATGTAGAAATCGCAGCTAATATACTCTTTAAAGCTGCAGAAAACGCACTAGCTGATTCAGTCAAATCAGTGTCTAAATAACCGGATGCCGCATCTTTCGTTATAGCAGTGGAAGAACTCAAAAAATCTGCAGCTTGATCAATACTCTCACCTTGTCCATGAATATTAGATTGCTCTGAACGTATCATATTAAGCGCATTAGTTATGACATCTTGAGCAATCTTAACATTTTCTTTATTCAATAAATCAAGTTTCGGTACATATTCGTTTTTACTATTGCGATACAACTTGGTAACACTCATATCTGCAACAAAAAGTTTTAAGGAATCGCCCGAGTCTAATCCCATCTTAACATCAATACCACTACCTATTTTCATTAGTGATTTTTTTATAGCAGCAGAGACATATTTATAATTTTTGGGATCATTTAGAGAATTTAGACCATCCTTACCGACGTTAATAGTAAGCGAATCACCATTATCTGCCATAAGCTTTATACTTGAACCCTCGCTTAATTCCGCAACAGCTGATCTCGCAACAAACTCAACACCACCAATTTTTGCCGTGAACAAAGCTTCGCTACTATCATATGGATTAGGAATAATTGCAAAATCTTGAATCTCTTTATTCGTAAAATCCGTTGAATTCAAAGATGCTGTCATTCCTGTGACATCACCTATAACCTCACCCTCATCAGTAATAATCTTCTCATTTGATGTGTCAATATCAAGATCTCTTGTTTGTGCAAATACAGTTGATTCAAAAAGCCGTCTAAGCGGCTCAGCCAAGGTTTTACTCACATTATCTCTACTAGTAAAATCAGCATCAAAATTTTTGGTTCTTACGGTAAATGATTCGCCATTTACCCCTTCCTTAAATACCATAGCCGTATTACTTAGGTTACCTGCATCATTACTTCTCCAAATCGTAGATTGGAAAGTTTTACCAGCAATATTAACCTCAATAATTGCAACACTATCATCAACATCTGGCACAGCAGCAGCACCACCTGGTATTGTAGCTTCAGAAGTTGACTGCTTATATAAAGTTGCAGCATCATCACCTGTTGCTTGAGCAATCACCCTAAATTCAGCCTTAGGCGTACCTATAAAACCATCTATATCACGTATATTACTGACATCAATCGCTGCTTTTATCAGATTAACGTCATTAGGTGAGATAGGCACATCTCTAGCGTCACCCCCGTGTATCCCATTCACAATATCTAAGTCAATATCTGAGTAAAATGTTAATTCTTGTGTTACTGCGTCTACAGCAAGTGAAAGTTTACCTTGATTAATTAATAAACCAAGATATTCCTCAGTCCCTGCAACTGCTCCAGGCACTGCTCCAGGCGCTGCTCCAAGTCGGTTTTTATAACCTATAATGACATCATTAACATTATTGAGTATATTCCCACCCGCAACTACTGCTAAATTACATCCACCAATCGTTATGTTACCACCAGGATTTGGATGAGGAAGACTCACTTTTCTAGCATAAATCGTTGCACTGGATTGTGATACGAGGCTTTCATACAAATTAAGCCCTCCAGGACCAGGACCTCTAGCACTAGTTTGAAAACCCAAAAGACTAGAATCCAAAGTACTCTTGATATTAATAGTAGAGACTGTCCTTGATATAGAGAACATTTTCTCTTTTATTAATTCTTCTCTAATTCTTGCATTAGCATTAACTGCAGCTTCAAAATTCATTGCAGTAGTCAGAGAGTTCCCCCCACCGTCTACATAAGTAGTATTTGGAATAACTTGACCAGCAGGCCCAAAAACAAACCTTTGCCCATAAATTTCTATAAAGGAACCGTTAGCAGCTCCAACATCACCAATTACAAATTCCATCGAGTATCCAGAAGGCTTGGAATTATCAAGCATACCAGCCTGCGGAGAATTAATTGAAAGCAATATATTATTAGATGATTGGGAACGTTGTTGAATAACCACTAAGCTGTTTCCATTACTAATGTTAGCAAACACATCATAAATTCTTAAAGCCTCAGATGAATGATTTTTAATAGCAGTAACAATTGCACCGGCAGTTTCCGAAGGAGTGTTACCTATTGCTACATGATTCTCGTTATTTTTATCAACATTCTGCGCATCCATCATTGTTAAGACAATATTTTCTAACCTTATTGTATCCCCTTCTTTTACTTTTGTGATATCATTATTAATCTGAATGTTTTTGTTACTTCTAGCACCCAATGTTTCAAACAAATCATAACTACCTGCCCCTATCTTTCTTACATCAACAGGTTTAGTATTAAACTTTGCTTGCACTATAGCATCAGAACCAAGTTCTCCTGTTAGAATTTTTCTTCCATCAAATTCAGCAGTTTTTATTTGAAGCTTGGCTTGTTCTAGCTTAGAATTAAAAATATCATTCAAAGATCTAATAGCTGTTTCAGAACCTCCAACTGAATTAATAATACCGAGCATGTCGGAAAAAGTTGCAGCAACAGAAGCAAGATTATCTTCAGCTGTTTTAACAATATTCTTACTATAACCCATAGAATCTAAAAGTTTACCCAAAACTTTAGCTCTATTCCCGAGATTCTCTCCTAAAAAACTACTCACAACATCGTTATTAACTTTTTTACCTGTACTTAGGCTTAGACCATTAACATCCACAGCTTTTTTACCAATAGAAACAGCAACAGGTACTGAATTTCTAACCGGATTGTTTAACGTTATACCATTACTCATATTTTTTATCTTTATTTATTATTATATCTTATTAATCAATAACCAACTACTAAACATCATCAAGCAATTTTCATGCCACAAAATCATACATGAAAAAGTAGTTTTAATGCTTGGTATATTAAATGAAAAATAATTATATTACAATTATTTTGAAATAGATTTACTAGTTACTTGAAAATAATAAGAATATGCCATAATATGATGGGCTCAAGTTTAAGATAAATTAAAGTCATTGCGTCTATGGTACCTAAAATATGCTAATATTAAGCGATTTATCTAAAAATTTTCATGGAAGATTTGTTCTTAAAAATATCAATTACAACTTCCCTCAAACCGGTCTAATAGCTCTTGTTGGCGTTAACGGAGCTGGAAAAAGCACGCTCCTTAATATATTATGTAATCTAGATGAACCAGATAATGGGGTTGTTACTAAACCAAAATCTAAACTCATAGGATATCTTCCACAAGAACCAAACAACAATCCAAAAGATTCGATTCTTATTGAATGCATGTCTGGAGCGGAAGAATTATTCCAAACCATGCTTGATATGAATAAAGCAAACGAGGAAATGGCAGAAGATTTTACTAATGAAAAATACGAAAAATTTGAATATTTAGAAAATCTTTTTCGTAGCAAAGACGGTTATTCTTTTGAGCATAATGCTTCAAAAATACTAATAGGCTTAGGGTTTAAAGAGGGAACTCTACAAAACCACCCCAAAGATCTATCAGGCGGTTGGAAAATGAGACTGGAACTTGCTAAGATTTTGATAAAAAATCCAGATTTTTTGATTTTAGATGAACCAACTAATCACTTAGATTTACCAACTATAGTATGGCTAGAAGCTTACTTAAAAAAGTTCAAAGGCACAGTATTATTTGTATCACATGATGAATCATTGCTTAATAGTTTACCTAATATTATCCTGCATTTAAAAGACGGAGATCTAAGTGAATATCAAGGTAATTATGATGATTTTTTAATCCAATATGAGCTAAGAGAAGCAAATAAAATAGCCGCCTTAAAAAATATCGAAGGAAAGATAGAGAATGTGTCAAGATTCATTGAAAGATTTGGTGCAAAAGCTTCAAAAGCAACTCAAGCACGCAGTAAAATGAAAATGGTGGCTCGCCTTGAAAAAGACGCTTCTGGTATTGCAATTAATAAAGATGACGCAGAAATTAATGTCAGAATTCCATTAACGCAAAAAAGCGGAAAGGAAGTTGTTACATTTAACAATTGCTCTATAGGATACGCTACACCACTGGTGAAAAAAATAGCCTTCACAGCAATGCGTGGACAAAAAATTGCTATTGTCGGAGCAAATGGATTGGGGAAATCTACTTTAATTAAAAGCCTCTTAAACTTAGTTCCTTTTTTAACTGGTGATATTAAAATTGGGCATAATGTTAAGACAGCTTACTACGCTCAAGATCAGGCAGAATATTTAGATATGAAACAAAATGTTTTAAATAACTTAAAAGCTGCTAATCATGAATTATCAGAAGGACATGCTCGTGGATTGCTTGGTTCATTTTTGTTCAGAGGAAATGATGTTTATAAACAAGTAAATATTTTATCTGGTGGAGAAAAAAGCCGACTTAGTCTTGCTTGCCTTTTAGTACAAAATGCCAATTTTTTACTTCTTGACGAACCAACTAATCACCTTGATATACTTAGCACTGAAATTTTAAGCGAAGCTTTAGCTAGCTACGAGGGAACCATTATGTTTGTAAGTCATAATAGAAGTTTTATCAATGCTGTTGCAACTCATACTCTTGCTTTTTCTAACAAAGGTACAGCTTATTTTTCCAAAGGAAATATTGAGGAATTAAATCTGTTCACAGAAGAACAAGCACTAAATTTGTAGGTATCGATACAAAATGTAACCATTTTCTTTAAGCCATAATTTAGCAGATTTATATTCTGGACACAATTTTGCCACTAGATTCCAGAAAGACTTGCTATGATTCATTTCTATTAAATGACACATCTCATGAATTATTACATAATTTACTATTTCTAGAGGAGCGAAAATCAGCCGCCAGTTAAAACTAAGCGCTAATTTACTTGAACAACTACCCCATTTATTTTTACTATTTATAATCTTAATTTCAGAAAATTTAAAATTATGCTTTTTACTTAAGAAAGTAACAATGTTAGTCACCTCTAACAGAATTTTATTTTGTAAGAATTTAATTAAAATCTTATCACAATATGATGGCATAGATTCCACATAAATTATATTTTCCTTAATTTGAACATTATTGCGGATAGAATCAATTTTTACCAACAAATATTGTTTCCCAAACAAAGGAATTATTTTACTATCAGAATCAATACTATCTTCTCTTTTAGAAATTATTAATCTTCTTCTAAGCCAATGTTCTTTTTCTAATAAAAATTTGTGCCCAGCATTAATATTCTTATTTGGTAAAACTAGTTCCACATTTTTATGCTGTATTTTAATAAAAATACGCTTAGCTTTAATACTGTATCTTATTGGAATATTAATAGAATCACCAAACCTATTCAATGTAATAAAAGTTGGCTCCGTTTTTTGTATAGTCTTCATTGTTCAAAATGAATTATTATTTCAGTATTGATATCTTTAACTTAGCAATTCCTCTAAGCTAACCGTCGTAAATTATATGAATGACATAATTTACTAACCCAGCTCTTTTTACCAAATTATACCATCATTTTATCATTTGAGACAGTTTATTTACAGAAGAAAAAAATAATTTAAAGATAATGGGTTATGATTTTTCTCTTATGGAATCAACGCTTGATCACATTGTATTTAACAAGATGGGAAGATTAAAAAATAAATCACTTCTCTTTTTTAGAATTTTTCTTCCATACATAATAAGTAATCAAAGAACCTATCAAAAATAATATAGTAATGTTTATTTGCTTTAGATGTTTTTGAATTAATAGCTCATTTTTACCTATTAAATAACCTAATGATATCAAAATTAAACACCATAACCCTCCCCCAACTATGGTATACAAGCAAAAAGCTTTTATATCCATTTTCGCAAGACCAGCAGGAAAAGAAATAAAATGCTTTAATCCTGGCAAAAATCTACCAGTAAAAACTGATATCGCCCCATGATTAATAAAGAATTTTTCTATTTTCTCCAGTTTAGATTCATTTAAAAATAAATACTTACCTTTATTTATAAATAATTTTCTTCCAAAAAAATATGCAATATAATAACTTAAAGCAGAGCCAGCTAAGGTTCCTATAGTGCTAATAATTAATACCAAGAAAAAGTTCATATCACCCTTATGCGCAAGATAACCAGCAGGAATTAAAGTTATTTCAGCTGGTATCGGTATAAATGTACTTTCAATAAAAGTCATTATAAACACACCAAAGTAGCCGAGACTCTCCACGAATCGAACGATTTCTAGAAAAATTTCATACATTATTTATATACAAACCCTTATCAAAATAATTTAATAATATTGAAAAGTTATTATAAGTTAGCAATTTTAAAATACCAGCGCAAAAAGACGATTTATCAAAATTTCCATATTTCTCCTATAGAAAAGCCATAGCAGAACTTAAAGCAAGTATATATTTTATAAATCAAAGAGTAATCTTTCTGGATTTTCAATAGATTGTTTTACTTTTATCAAAAAAGTAACCGCATCTTTACCATCAATAATCCTGTGATCATATGATAATGCAATATACATCATTGGTCGAATTTCAACTTTACCATCAATGGCTACTGGTCTTTCTTGCGTATTATGCAAACCAATAATTCCACTCTGCGGAGGATTAATTATTGGGGTTGAAAGCAACGAACCATATACACCACCGTTAGTGATAGAAAATGTACCACCTGTTAAATCCGACATAGCTAATTTACCATCTCTAGCTCTTGTTGCTAAAGATAATATTTCTTTCTCAATACCAGAAAAACTCATTTTATCTGCATTACGTACTACTGGCACCACTAAACCTTGCTCTGTACCAACAGCAACACCTATATCATAATAATTTTTATATATAATGTCATCGCCATCAATTTCAGCATTTATAGCTGGCACTTCTTTTAAAGCATTAACAACTGCTTTTACAAAAAAAGACATAAAACCAAGTTTTACAACATGTTTTTTTTCAAATTCATCACGATGTTTTTTGCGTAGATTCATTACATTTAACATATCAATTTCATTAAATGTTGTAAGTATAGCAGCGGTATTTTGAGAATCTTTCAAACGTTGCGCTATAGTTTTTCTAAGACGAGACATGCGCACTTTTTCTACTGGCTTTTCTTCAGATGAGTTTACTACATTTTTTACGACGAGAGTACTGGAAGCTTCCAAAACATTTAATACGTCACCTTTGTTAATTCTACCATCTTTGCCAGTACCGCTAATCTTTTCTGGATCTAAATTATTCTCTATGACTAATTTTCGTACTGATGGAGGCATAGTATTGGTTTTATCAATTTTCTTTTCTTCTATAACAAGCGGAATAGCAGCAGAAACAGATTGTACTTGAGCATTTGCACTTAAATTACTAGTAGGCGCATTAACAGAAACAGCCCCTGCTTTTATAGAGCCAAGAACCTCTCCTACAGCAACAACATCACCTTCTTTCTTCAATACATCCTCTAGCACACCTTCAGCAGAGGCACTAACCTCTAAAGTAACCTTCTCTGTTTCAAGTTCAACTATTAGCTCATCGAGTCTTACAGCATCTCCAGATTTTTTATACCATTTAGCAACCGTTGCCTCAGAGATTGACTCTCCTAGAGATGGTACTACAATTTTAATACTCATAAAATTTCTCCAATAATTATTCTAAATTATTATTAATATAAATTTAAGATCTATCTAGAATCTAAAATCCCAAGAGCTTTATTTACTAAATCTTCTTGTTGTTTATTATGAACATATAAATATCCAACAGCTGGAGATGCAGATCTTTCTCTTCCAACATAATTTACTCTTAAATTAATTCCCGCTTTTTCTAATGCCAGATCTAAATGCGGACGTATAAATTTCCATGCCCCCATATTTCTAGGCTCTTCTTGACACCACACGAAACTAGAAACAGATTTATATTTCTTAAGAATCTCTATTAAATATTCTTCTGAAAATGGATATAATTGCTCAAAACGAATAATCGCAATATTTTCTATTTTTTTCTCACGACGTAGTTCAAGCAAATCATAATATATTTTTCCAGAGCAAAAAATTATTTTTGTTACTTTTGGAGCAGCAATTTCAATATCAATTTCGTCAATAACAGGAGTAAATTCCGTACCTTGGTCAAGTTCCAAAATATTTGATACAGCCAATTTATGGCGAAGCAAAGATTTAGGGGACATAACAATAAGAGGCTTTCTAAAATTTCTTTTAACCTGACGACGTAAAAGATGAAATATAGATGCAGGGGTTGTTGGATATGCAACACACATATTATCTTCTGCACATAATTGCAAAAACCGTTCTAATCTTGCAGAACTATGCTCAGGACCCTGACCTTCCATACCATGAGGCAGTAATACTACTATACCACTCATTCTAAGCCATTTTGTTTCAGCAGAAGAAATAAACTGATCAAAAATAATCTGCGCACCATTAGAAAAGTCACCAAATTGAGCCTCCCATATTACTAAACAATTGGGATCAACCATAGAGTAACCATATTCAAATCCAAGGACTCCATATTCTGATAAATTACTATCAGCAATTTCAAAAAAACCTTGATCATTTGAAATATTATTTAATGGTTCATATATTGAATTATCAACTGGATTATGTAATACCGCATGGCGATGAGAAAAAGTCCCTCTTTCTACATCCTGACCAGTCATTCTAATTGCTGTTTTTTCATTAAGCAAAGTAGCAAAAGCAAGCTGCTCAGCTGTTGCCCAATCAATCGCTTTACTTTCAATCAAATTTTGTGCTCTGGCTTCAAATAATTTAATCAATTTTGAATTTATTGTAAAATTATCCGGTACTTTGCAAAGCTTAGTACCAATATCTTGTAATATATTTTTAGAAACACCTGTTGATACTTTATCATCACTAAAACGATCAAAACCAGACCATTTTCCTTCTAACCACTGCGCTCTTGGCTTGTAATTACTTACTTCATTAAATTCTGAATCTAACAATTCTTTAAAATCTTGTTTTAAATTCATGTAATAAGATTGATCTATTAACCCAGAAGAAACTAATTTATCAGAATATATAGCAGCTGGTGTTTTTTTATTTTTAATTATATCATACATCATACTTTGTGTGTACATTGGCTCGTCACCTTCATTATGACCATATTTACGATAACAAACAATATCTACAACTACATCTCTCTGAAATTTCCGTCTGTACTCGCAAGCAATTTTAGTGATAAGAATTACAGCCTCTATATCATCTCCATTAACATGAAATATTGGCGCCCCAACCATTTTAGCCACTTCTGTACAATATCTCCCAGATCGTGAATCATAACTATTGGCTGTAAAACCAATTTGATTATTTATTACCAAATGAAATATTCCACCAACATCATAAGGCTCAAGAGCTGACATTACTAAACTTTCAGCAACAACACCCTGACCACAAAATGCAGCATCTCCATGAACTAAAATACCAATTATTTTGCTACGATCACGATTAATACAATCTTGTTTTGCTCTAACTTTTCCAGCAACTACTGGGTTAACAGCTTCCAAATGAGAAGGATTCGGCGTCAAAGACAAGTGTATCTGCTTACCATATTTTGTTTTTTTATCAGAAGAATACCCCATATGGTATTTCACATCACCCATAATACCAAGATCACTAGGAAATGCGCTATTTCCACCAAACTCTGAAAAAATAGCCCTATAAGGCTTTTGCATAATTTTTGTTAAGGTTGATAATCTACCTCTATGAGCAAGACCGATAACCGCTTCCTGAACATCAAAAGCAGAAGATTCATCTATTACAATATCAAGGCTGATTATAGATGCATCACCACCTTCTATTGAAAATCTTTTTGCGCCAGGAAATTTTACATGTAAATATTGTTCAAAACCCTCCACCTCAACCAAATCTTTTAAGATT
Source organism: Rickettsia typhi (assembly GCA_945883665.1). Classification (GTDB taxonomy): domain Bacteria; phylum Pseudomonadota; class Alphaproteobacteria; order Rickettsiales; family Rickettsiaceae; genus Megaera; species Megaera typhi_B. The sequence continues at coordinate 17,916 of CAMCXV010000003.1, forward strand.
TCCTTCTTTTGATCGTCAGATAAAGTAGAAACTATATTAATAGTTTCTACTTTAGAATATAACCATTCTTGTTGCATAACATCATCTAGATGTAAAAATTCAACACCCACTGAACCAGAATAAGTTTTATTTAATATATCAACAAGCTCGCTTAAAGTAATTATTGTAATACCATTAAATTCTCCAGAAACATCAACAAGCTCTAATATAGCATCTTTAGCAAATCCAAAATCTGTGATATTTAATTTCAACTCCTCCTTAGTTTTTTTTATTTCAAGACCAAGTGGATCGAGATTCGCAAGATAATGACCACGCTCTCTGTAAGCTTTAATCATAAATTTTGCTCTAAGAGAATTTTCTGATAAAGAAGAATTAGCAGCATTATATGAAGCTTTTTCAATAATTGAAGACTGATCTTGAGCAATAATTTTTGCATTTGTCTTCAATTGAGTGACATCATTTTGCCCTTCAAAAAATTCTATCCAACTCTGATCCACAGAATTAGGATTATCTAAATATTTTTGATAAAGCTCTTCAATAAATACTGAATTAGAACCAAATAAAAAACTTGAATGTTTAAAATCCTTTGCCACAAAACACCCTTTTAAAAATAAACTTACCTAATAATGATCAAAAAAAGTTTTTTGAAATCTTGACTAACAATAGTAATTTTTTATGATTCTTACTTCCAAATTCATCAAAACAATTATACCAACAGTCACGACGTCTCTTATACAAAAAACTACAAACAAATCTATTATTTATTTTTCCCTCTTGTATAAAATTTACACAAGAAGGACTCTAACCTATTAGAAATTAGTGGAGAATTTAATATGAAATGTTTGTGTTTCGTCATATTTCTGTTTCTTCACTGGGAAAGCCCAATCAACCCTGATTGGCGCTATTTTAGTCACCCATATAAAACCAAACCCAACAGACGCTCTAATAGCTTTATCATTATAAAAACCCTGATCTGTAGAAGCCTTAGAATCAGCATCCCATAAAGAACCTGCATCAGTAAAAACAGCACCTGTAACATTAAACTCCTCAGGTAATCCAACTGGAAAATTGAGCTCAGAAGATAATGTATAATATTTCTGACCACCAAGACCTTCTTTTGTTACTTTGTCTCTTGGACCCACACCACCAAAAGAAAACCCCCTAAGAGAATAATCCCCTAAATTAAATCTATCCGAAATTCTTACTTTCTGACCACTCAAACCGTAAATATAACCAGCATGAGCTGATAATTTAACAGTATATTTATTTTCAACAAAAGACTTGAAATACTTCCCTTCAATCTCATTTTTTAAATATTTTGTATCACCACCTAAACCTGCAAATTCTTGACTTCCCGATAGCAAATAACCATTCTTTGGCAAAACCCTACTATCAGTTTGATCATAAACTAAATTTTGACCAATAGCAGAGGTAATAAATTTACCCATTTGCTCTTGAATATATATTGACCCTGAATTACTTTCACCACTTAATCTATCTCTTTTAATTAAATAGTCAACTTCATGAAATAAATCTTCTGTTATATCGTAACCGACAGAAGTTTTTGCACCTAAAGAATCTTTAGTATATTTTTGTTCTCCATTACCAAAACCACTACCTTTACCATCATGATTTTTGAACAAATTTACACCAAGAGATAAATCTTTATCTAGAAAATTAGGATCAGTAATACCACCATAATAGCTAGTACTTTGCTTACCAACCTGCACACCAGCATTTAAATATTTGCCAGTACCAAGAAGGTTCCTTTCCAAGAAAGATACGCGAGCAAATGGACCACCAGAAGTATTGTAGCCAAGATCCAGTCCAATAGATGAGGTGGATTTTTCTTCAACATCAATATTAATGTCATACCTATCTTTTTTACTAGTAGGAGAGATATTTAGCAAAAGCTTATCAAAATAGTCTAAATTACGAATATTCTGCTCTCCTTTTTCAATCTTAATACGATTATAAATATCACTTTCTTGTATTTTTAGCTGACGTCTAATAACGTGATCCTCAGTTTTAAGATTGCCATTTATGTTAATTTTATCAATAAAAATCTTCTCCGCCTTATCAACTACAATAACAACATCTACCGATCTAGCTTCTCTGTTTGGATTAAGATCAGGATATACTTCAACTTGTGGATAACCGTGAGCACCCAAGTAATCTGATATTTTTTCACAAATAGATTCCATCGATCCAAGATTAAATGTTTCACCTTTTCTTTGGATAATAAATTTCTCAACTTCCGAGGTTTTGACATTTGATAACTTGTTATTAACGGTAATATTAGCAAATTTATATTTATCACCTTCATCAATTGAATAAGTTAAAACAAAACCCTCTTTAGTTGGTAATAAATCAGCCGTAACAGAAATTATACTAAAATCAGCAAATCCGACTGAATTATAAAATTTAGAAAGTAGATGTTTATCATATTCTATTCTATCAGGATCATAAGTATCATTAGTATCTAAAAACCTAAACCACTTAGATTCCTTAGTCATTATGATAGATCTTAGTTCAGAATTAGAGTAATGAGCATTTCCTGCAAAATAAATAGATTCCACACCAGTTTTCGGTCCTTCAGTTATTTGAAAAATAACATTAACCGCATTATCTCCTTTAGTCTCAATTTTTGACTTAACATCAACAGAAAATCTTCCTGAACGCTTATACATTTCTTTAATTTTTTCAACATCAGCTCTAAGCTTTGATTTTCGCAAAGATTCGCCAGCTACTGTTGATATCTCATTTGCAAGCATGGAAGATTTTATCTTGGAATTACCAACAAAACTTACTTTGCTAACAAAAGATGTTTCTTTTACAGAAATTTTTAAAATGCCATCATTAAAATTAATAGAAATATCCTCAAACAGAGAAGTCTCATAAATTCTCTTAATTGCTTCACTTTGAGATTCCAAAGAATAATTTTGCCCCTCGTGAAAACCACTATATTCTTTGATTGTAGATATTTCTATTCTTTGATTTCCATCAACAATAATTTTACTTATCTTATCATCTGCAAAAGCATTTGAAAAAATTCCCAAAGATATAAATATACAAACTAATCTTACCACTTTATTCACACAATCCTCTTGTAACAAACTTAGTTCAAAACCAAGATTAACAACATAAAACAAAAACAACAATTTTTATACCAGCTGGACAAAAAAATACAATAAGAAAAACTACTAACATCACTATAAACTATACAAATAGTAATCATTATAATATTTTAGCTCTGTAAACACTCATTCTGATTTTTACAAATTTGTATATATTGCTATTAAAGTTTTAATCTAAATAACCAAGAATATATCTAAAACACTATATGACAGATATTATCACAAGTTTCTTTTTAAGCTTTAGTCACTATACTATTATCATTCCCTTTGTTATGATGGGGTACATATGGTTAGATAGAAAATTATTTTTTAATGCTATATGTTTAATATTATTCAGTATTATATTTAACTCCGCCCTTAAAATTACCTTTCAAATTCCTTTATCACCACTTCTTAATAAAGAAGGATTTGCTTTCCCAAGCGGACATATGCAATCTTCAGCTGTGTTATATGGATGGATCTTATTGCATACACAGAATTTATTCTACAGAACATCAATAATAATAGTGCTTTTTGGGATTGCCTACAGTCTAGTAAATCGTGGGTATCATAATTATTATGATATTTTAGGAGCCGCTTTCTTTGCTTCATTATTACTAACATCATATTACAAGATATCGAAAATAAATCAGGCTATTTTAGGAAAAACTGTTGTTATAATCGCCACTATTATGATGATCTATATTGGCATTAGATATAACCAAATCGCAGAACATTTATGGATAGCCTATTATGGATTAATTGGGATCACAATATCCGAGCAAATCTTTAGTGAAAACCAATCTCGTGAAAAAATATTAGACAAGTTGTTATCTACCATTACCTGCTTTACCATCATACTAATAACAGAAGCTCTATTTTCAACACAAAAACTCTCCACTCTACCAGAGTTTTTATATCAAATAAAATGGGCAATTATTACTTTTAGTATAACATTTGCTAAAATTGTTCCAAATCTTGTCAGAAAATATCTTCACAAATAATAATTATCAATCTAAATCATTTAGCTACAATCTCTAATATCTTCTTATCCATAGTACCATCTTGTAAATCTTCCATAAAATTGATATCTAAAGCATGAACTAGAAGCTTATTATCTTCTGTGCTGAGGGTAACAGTTCCAGGAGTTAGAGTTATAGAATTAGCATAAACAACAATAGCTAGCTCCGTAATCTGCGCAGAAATAATTGGTTCTATTGATGGATATATAGCAATATTACGGCGCCAAGCAATTTTAGATACAGAAATTGAAGATTTTATTATCTCCCACATCAACCAAAATATATATTTTATAGATTTAAAAAAATTAAAACTAAATTTTCGAGGTAACAGAGATAATCGATCAGCAAGATAAAACGTAAGAACTGGTGCTAATATTGAAAAAATTATGCTTATGGCATCAAATTTTACTCCCACAAGCCCAACCCAAACAAACAAAAACCCTAATAATGATATAATTTTTTTAGCGCGCACTATTACTTATTTTCTTGATTTTTAACTATAGACATAAATGGCAATAGTAATGTGCTTAGACAAAACATGCAAGCCACAATAATATATATATTATTAATGGCAATAATCAAAGCTTCTCGATTTATTATATTATCCAATAATGTATAAGCAGCAAGCCCAGGATCATTCACTCTATCAGCTACAATCTCTCTTAGAACCCCTAAATTCTCTTGTGCCATAAGAGATGTAATAGGCATATTCTCTTTCATATTTTGCGCAAATATATTAGATTTTGCAATCATCAAGCTATTGATAAATGCAAGACCTATAGCCCCACCAAGATTACGTGTTAAATTATATAAACCACTTGCATTTTGTACTTCTTCTTTAGACATTGTTCCCAAAGCCAAATCATTTATCGGCATAAAACAAAACATTAACGCAATTCCTCTAACCATTTGCGGGAAAAACAATTCCCAAAATTGTGATTCAGCCGTTAAAAAACTATTCAAATAGCAACCCAACCCAAAGGTTAAGTATCCGATAGCAAGCATAATTCTTTTGTCTAGTCCAGAATCAAAAACTTTTGCTGCCAAAGGAGCTGAGCATAATTGAAAAGATCCTGTAACAATCATTGTTATACCTATTTGCAAAGTATTAAAACCAGCTACCGAAAACAAAAATAAAGGCAAAAGATAAACCGAACAATAAAGTCCAATACCAAGAATAAAAGAATATACACAGCCAAAAGAAAAATTCCTATTCCGAAAAGCTCCAAGATCTACTATTGGACTTGAAAATCTAAGCTCTCTAATTATAAAAGATACAAAACCTATAATTACTAATATAGATAATAACAAAATATTTGCATCATCTAACCAATCCTTCTTATTCCCCTCCTCCAACACATACTGCAAAGATCCAAGAGTTATAATCATCAAAAACACGCCAAGAAAATCAAAATTGGCAAGTAATTTGGGGTTTGGTTTGTCAAAATCCACATATAAAAACACTGTAGTACATACGAATATTCCTGGTATTACATTCAGCAAAAACATAAAATGCCAAGATATATTTTCTGTTATATATCCACCAAGAGTCGGTCCAAGAGTTGGCGCTAAAGTCACTACAAGACCAATAATCATACTCACTTTAGTCCGCATTTCTTTTGGGAAGATAATAAAAACAGCTCCAAAAGCAGTAGGGATGAGGGCTCCGCCGAAAAATCCTTGCATCGCTCTAAAAACAATCATGGACTCAATGTTCCACGCAAGAGCGCACATCACACTCATAATAGTAAAACCAAGAGCAGCTATGAAATACAAGATTCGAGTTGATAATAATTTTGCCAAAAATCCAGTAACTGGAATAATTATTACTTCTGCTATCAAATAAGATGTCTGTATCCATGATAACTCATCACCAGAAGCTGACAAACCAGCCGCTATAACCGAAAGAGAGCTAGCAACTATTTGTATATCCAAAATAGCCATAAACATCCCTATTATCATAGCAAAAAAAGCTATAATCTGCTTAGGTTGCACTTTTACTTGAGCTGAATCTAACACTATTTTTAATTATTGAATTTAGACTTTACCCCAAATTTATAACCCCTTTTAAAGTTTACTGCAAATTATTTTTTAACCTTAATTTAATTAAAATTACTTCTCTAAGCACAGGAAGTATTATTATAGTTTTTTATAAAGTTATTATTAAGTAACAATTTTATAAACTGCTTCTTAGTTTCCAAAGTGATTTACGAGATATTTTAAGGCGCTCCACTATAAAATCTGATATTACTTGATCATCCACTTTTTCTGCTTCTATTAGCACAGACTTTAATATTTTCTCTATGATTATATAGTCATTTATAAGAGCTGTAATCATTTGATTAGCAGAAGACATTTCATTGGCAGGATTAATACTTACCTTTGGATAAGGGGAATTTAACGTAAACAAAGCAGGCACCTTTTGACCCAATCCTCGAATCAACTCGGCTGTAGTATCTATAGATTCTGCTAAATCTTGATATTGTTCTTCAAAAAGCAAATGAAGAGAAGCAAATTCAGGTCCCTCTACATTCCAGTGATAATTTTGTGTTTTAAAATATAAAGCATAGCTTTCAATTAACAAAACCTTCAAAGATTCAACCATTGATTTATTATTCATCTTACCCTCTTTTTTTACAATAATAAACAAAATGTTTATTATTTAAAGTTTATCATAATAAATTAAACCTTTAAAAAGAATTCTTTAATCTCGATAGAGTTTTTTAACTATATATAGTTTTTTCAACCAGAGTAATATTTTTAAATTGACAATAATTCATCATCTGTATAGTGTCTCTCTCTGGTTATTGCTTTATAGCGCCTCTGTGGTGGAATTGGTAGACACGACAGATTCAAAATCTGTTGCTCCTAGAGTGTGCCGGTTCAAATCCGGCCAGAGGTACCATTAACTATGTTCTTATCCAACATAAAAACTTATGTTATGAATGTTGATTTCTTTCTAGAATTTTATACCGCAAGCAATATTAGATAGTTTAAACTCTTCAAAATCAAAATTTTTGGGCAATGAACCGACAATAGATAAGGTTGGCTCTGAAATAAAAATCTTCTTAGCAGAGGATATTAAATCACTTGTTTTTGTTTCCATTATAACCTTAATAACTTCATCAGTAGGAAAATATTTTTTAAAAAGCGCAAAGTTCTTACCAATCTCTTCTGATTTATACTCAGACCTCTCTTCTGCCATCAGAATACTGGTTTTGATCTGAGATTTCGCTCTTTGCAACTCTTCTTCAGATATATTTTCTTGTATTTTTTGTATTTCTCCCATCAAACTATTAAGTAATTTATTCACATTTTTATGATCAGTACTAGCGTAAATACTAAATATACCACTATCATAATAGGAACTATTAAAACTACCAACAGAATAAGCAAGACCATGTTTTTCTCTAATTATTTGAAACAAACGTGAAGATAAACCACCACCTAAAATTACGGATAAAATTTGCGCATAATAAAATTCAGTTATGTTTGAATATGGCACACTTTCAAAACCAAGAGCTATAGATGTTTGCTCTAAAGTTTTTTTTGTATGTTGAAATCCTCCTTTATAAACAGCTGGAACTAATTTTTGCCTAGAAGCAGAAGAGAAAGGTAAAAAATATTTTTCAGCAAAATTTGTTACCTTATTATGCTCAATATTCCCTACTACTGAAATGTAAATATTCTCAGCATTGTAATGTTTTTCTAAAAAACGTATAAAATTTTGTTTCTGAAATTTAGCCAAGTTTTCCACTTCACCCAGTATTGACCTACCGATAGATTGATCCGGAAAAGCTAGTGAATAAAATTTTTCATAAACAAGATCATCTGGATTATCATTAACCGCAGCTATTTCTTGCGTAATAATATTTAATTCTTTTTCTATATCAACTTGAGAAAATACGGAGTTTTGCAAAATATCAGCCAGAATTTCAATAGCTTTATCAAAATTCTCATTTAAAACCTTACTATAATATACTGTTTGTTCACGGCTTGTATAAGCATTGAAATAACCACCAATCATATCAAATTCTTCAGCTATTTTTTTAGCGCTTCGGGTTTTTGTGCCTTTAAAAGCCATATGCTCAAGAAAATGAGAAATACCAGCCTCTTCATCAGATTCATACCTACTACCAACTTTAACAATAATATTTATTGAAACCGAATTTACATGCGGCATATTGAATGTTACAATATTTATGCCATTAGCTAATTTGCTATTTTGAAAACTCATAATTGCTGAATCTCTGTTATATTAATCTGATTAAGAATATTAGATAAATTCCCCTGGACAATCTTAATATCATAATTTTTTATTAATCTCAAGTAAGCTGAATATGCTAAACTTCTAGCTAGCAACTCATCCAAAATTAATATAGATATTTTATCCGCCAAATCCTGACTTGATTCTATTTGAGTTAATAAAGCATCGCTCTTATCTCTTAAAATTTCTGTAGGACCACCAGATTTAGTAGCAATAATAGGGGTAGAATGCTCCATTGCCTCAAGTAATATTATGCCAAAAGGTTCAGAAACAGATGGGAGGCAGAAAATATCTATCTCATCAAAAAACTTATTTTTATCTTTAATCCACCCCAAAAACACAACCTCTTCAGAAAGATTAAAATCAATGACTAATTTTTTTAAAGCAGCTTCTTCTTCTCCCGATCCACCAATCAATAATCTGATATTATAACCCTGTTTTTTGATTAAATCTATCGCTTCAATTAAATAATTAAAACCCTTTTTCCCTACAAACCGACCAAAACTACCAATAATTACAGGATTTTTATATTGCTTCTCTTTATAAGCATGAATCACCTTGGTCATATTAGGTGAATGAAAAATCTTTTTCCTATCAAAACCATGATTAACTAAATAATCTATTAAAATATTGGTTATAGAAATAATATAATCACATTTCTTCAGAGTTTTTATTTTATAATTATGAGCAATACCAATTAGAGGAATATATTTTGGTTTAAAACTATAAGCAAAAGAAATAGCCCTATTGCCATGAGATAGAATTACATCTGGTTTATAAATAATTATAAGTACAAATAAATATATTTTAGAAAAAATACACCATTGTAATAAATTTGGTAATTTTATACTTCCCAATAATGTTTTATTTATTTTTGCAAAAACACTTGTTATGTTAATAACTTCGTGTCCTTCATTAGTTAAAGCAATAGAATAATCAAGAAAAGATTGCTGAATACCACCTAAGTCTCTTGACATCATAATATTAAATATTCGCATTTTGAGCCTTTAATTTTGTATCTTTTAACTTCCAAAGATCTTTGATCGGTAATATTTTGAAATCGACAGATTAATTAAGAATGCAGAAAATTTAGGTTTCTAACCTCAACACCAAGTTGTTTTCGAACCTCTTGCTCATTATTTTCATTATTTATACTAACAAAAACCATCCTGCCTTTGCCAAATCCAAAATCATTTTTAAAATCGTATATTGTACCTAAAACTATTAATTGGTTACTATCAATTAAATCTTTATACTTATTGATGGCTAAATTAACCTGATTATTAACATTTTCAACAATTGCCAATTTTAGATCAGTTTGAGATAATTTTAATGATTTTAATTCTTTATCTATAGATTTGATATTAGTTGGTTTACCAGATAGAACAGATTGCACTGCACCACAAGCAGAATGACCAATAATTAGCAAAAATGGTGTTTTAAGAATTCGAACTCCAAAATCTATGGAACCCTCACAAGTGCTTATTTGATTACCAATATTCCTTACGGCAAAGATACCATTTTGCGGTGTTTTGTCAAAAGATTCCATCTGCACCCTAGAGTCAGAGCATTTAAGCACAGTGGCTCTAGGGGTTTGGTCTTTTCTAAAACTATCAAAAAAAGCTTCGCCATGTTCACAGGCAAATGCTAAATTAGTATCAAATATGTTATTTAAGAAAGTAATCAAATGCACATTATTAGATAACTTCATAAAATAATTAACTCTTAAAATTCAGCAATTTTTGGTGGAGCCAGGGGGAATCGAACCCCCGACCTTTTGAATGCCATTCAAACGCTCTACCAACTGAGCTATGACCCCATTTTTACTCAAATTCATTATAAATAAACATACTCTATTTGCAATAGAGTTGTTGAATTTGAGATAATAGTAAAATATATATTTAGGTTACTCATAAAAAGATAAAATTTCAATGAAAAATAACGGTGCCATAGAATTAACTAATAAGTTAAATAAAACTTTTGCTAGAAGAATAGGCAAAAGACTTTCCGATTACAATAAAGAACTACTCGAAAAAGTCTTACCAAAATATGTATTTTCTAATAAAAATTTTTCTGCAAACTCAAAAGAGAAAAAATTTTTAGAAATTGGCTTTGGCATGGGGGAACATTTATTTCATCAAACCTCTTTAAATCCAGATAATTTATATGTTGGTGTTGAGGTTTATTTAAATGGCGTAGCAAATTTTTTAAAACTAGCTGCACAAAAAGATAACAACAATTTTTTTATCTGGCCAAACGATTTAGACATGATATTGCAAGATATACCAGACCGTTCCCTCGATGGAATTTATATCTTATTTCCTGATCCATGGCATAAAAGAAGATATTTAAAAAAACGCCTCGTAAATCAAGATAGACTTAATATTTTTAAAATAAAATTAAAAATAGATGGTTTTATAATTTTTGCTTCCGATATAGAAGATTATTTTAAAGATGTAAAAAAATTATTCTCAGAAGATAAGCAATTAATAATGAATAATAATTTTCTGATTCCACATAAAGGTTATATAGAAACAAAATATCACCAAAAGGCTACAAAAGAAAATAGAATAGCTAGATTCATTCAAGCAAGGCTACTTTCGTTATAATTTATCTTGTTGTTTTTTGAGAAGAGACTTGAATTCCGAAGATAATATAGAAAATTCCACCGAATCAAACCCCTTATAGGGAATAAAAATTATAGCGACTTTAGTTAAATTAAGATCCGCATCATTAAGCATTATCCGCATTAAATGCCTTATCCTACGCTTAATTTTGTTTCGAACACAAGCACTCTTGGAAATTTTTTTACTTACTTTCATACCCAAGAAAGTAGGGCTTAATGACTCAGCATTAATTAGGTCAAAGCCTTGAGAAACAATCACTATAAAGTATCGAGTTGACAGCTTTTTACCACGAAGATTTACTAAGTTAAACTGTTTTTGATTCTTTAAAGAATTCAGAGACACAAATTTATGCAGTTAATTTCTTTCTTCCTTTGGCTCTACGATTTTTTATAACTGATCTACCACCAACAGTCTCCATTCTTGAACGAAAACCATGTCTTCTCTTTCTTACTAACCTACTAGGCTGAAATGTACGCTTCATGTTATTTAAATATTATTTTTTGCAAATATACTAAAAGGTAACTTAGTAAAAATTATCTTACTTGTCAATATAAATATTGACAGCAGGTTTTATATCACTAATTTTAAGGGTGGTAATATTTATCAACTTTTTTACAAAAAATAAAATGATGGAAAGCCTAATAGCTCTATACGAGACTGATTTATCAATCTTACACAATATATGGCATTATACTATTTTAAACATCTCTGGTAACGATATAAAAATTAACAATATTGTTATAGCCTTAATATTATTCGCTACTGGAATCAAATTTTCAAAAAAAATCACTAAAGTTACTTCATCATTAATATTAAAAAAAATAAATCATGATCGTTCTATGATACATAATCTAGAACGGATAATTCTGTCTATATTTTTTGTTGTGACAATGCTACTTTCATTACAAATAGCAAACATACCTCTTAATATATTCGCATTTGTTGGAGGAGCAGTTGCTATTGGATTTGGTCTTGGTGTTCAAGGGGTAGTAAATAACTTAATTAATACCATAATAATTATGGTAGAAAAACCTATAAAAGTTGGAGATATTGTAGAGATTGAAGATACTATTGGAGTGGTAACATTAATAGGTGCAAGATGTATTCATATAAATAGCTTTAATTCTGGCGAAGTATTGATTCCCAACACAATGTTGATGCAACATAAATTATCCAGATGGTCCTGCAATGATAATATCGCATATGTAATTTATATTAATGTACAAAAAACTAATAATTCTAAGATTGACCATAATTTCATTATTCAACAACTCAAAATAGTTATTGATGAATTAGGCTCTTTAGTAGTAAAACTGGAGTCTAAAATCTATTTAACAAAAATTTCTGACACAGAAGATCAATTTTGTTTACAGTTCTACTGTAATATAAAATCTTTTAAAGAACATATATTGATAAAAGATAAAGTAAATTTTGCATTACTTAAACATCTGGACATGCCTTTTAAATTAGAATATTCTAAAAACTTAGGATAAAGAATTCAAAAACAATTCTTGACCAACATTACCAGATTATTCTATGTATTATATTCTATTTTTATTTATTACCATCACTACGATTGCCCTGCTACTAGGATTAGTATCTATGGCAAAAGGTAATAAACTCAATAAACACTTAGCAACAAAATTAATGAGTTTAAGAGTTATATTTCAAGGATTAGCACTTGCAATTCTCTTAGTAATTTACTTTTTGAGCGGCAAATAAACTCATTTTCTATGCAATATTTCAGAAAAATTAATATCCACAGAAATAGTGCATAACTATGTGAATAATGTGTGATATTGGCATGTAAATCCAATAGCTATTTAGAAAAACCTTATATTGATTAAAAAATGGGCATCATCTCAAAACTGGCATGTACCCAACGAATCAAAACAAACTATTAAGTTAATTCGTATAATGAGAATTAAACTATAGCCATGATTATTATTTTGTGCATAACTTTAGTAATATATACTAAATAACAGAGCTAAATGGGTTCTATCTTGTATAATTACTCTTCTCTAAGGCAAGCCTTAAATTTGACCCTAACCCCATCTATAATAAGTTTATTAACATTGTTAATATCCTCTTCGTTGAGTGTTTTATTATCATCTTGAATAATTACTGAGATAGCAATGGACTTCTTACCTTTTTCTATTTTGTTACCATGATATACATCAAACAAATTAACATTTTTAATCAGATTTTTATCTATGTTTTTTATAAAACTTAGAATCTCACCGATTTTTTGAGATTCTTCAATAATAAAAGCATAATCACGATTTATCATTTGATAATCCGATATTTTTAACTTGGATTTTTTTCCGAATTTTTCTTTAGTAATGGGTAATTTTGACAGATCCATTTCAAAAGCCATAACATCACATTCAATATCAAAAGTTTTTAATATTAAGGGATGAATCTGTCCAAAATAAACAATTACATTTTTACCAAGAGATATGGTAGCAGATCGTGTTGGATGATAATAATTTGGAGCTGTGTCTTGAATTTGACATTTGTCTATTTCAAGAGAAGAATAAGAAAAAATAGATTCTAGATCTGATTTAATATCAAAAATATTAAATTCTCTAGCAATGCTATGAATGTTTTTTGGTTGATTAGCACCAATTCTAATCGCAGCTAAGGATTGAGTAGGCGTTATATTATCTACATCATTAAAAATAGGCCCCAATTCAAATAAGCTTAAATCTTTGTAGGATCTGTTAATATTATTACATGCTATCTTTAATAAGTTTGGCAATATAGATGGCCTCATATAATCAAGATCTGAACTAATTGGATTTTGCAACGTTAATTCGTCTTTTAACTCAGAAAACAACTTAGCCTTTTTGCTATCCATGAAAGACCAGCTTATTACTTCAGTATACCCATTACTTGCAAGTAATCTTTTTATATCCAAAAATCTTCTCTGCTCTCGATTTATGATTTTTTGTACATTATTTACAGGAAGTGGTACAAGCGGTATTTTATCATAGCCATATATTCTAACTATTTCTTCAACAATATCTTCTTTAATCGATACATCATAACGCCAAGATGGAATCGTGATTTCTATCTTATCTTTTTGATTATTACAATAAAATCCTAATTTATGAAGAATAGCTATAATTTCTTCTTCCTGAATATTAAATCCAGCTCTTGAAACAAAAAAATCAAAAGGAAAATCAATAATTCTTGTTGGTAATTTATTATTGCCAGCAATTTGAGTTACGGAGCATTCTCCACCACAAATCATCAATATTAAATTAGTAGCATAATCTAAAGCTTTAAGTGTAAACTCTCTATCAACATTACGCTCAAAACGATAACGAGAATCTGTATCAATCATCATTTTTCTACCTGTGCGCGTGATATAACTACTATCAAAGCAGGCAGCTTCTAAAAAAATTCTATTAGTAGATTCATTACATGAACTATTCTTCCCACCAATAATACCAGCAAGACAATGTATTGCCTGATTATCTCTTATTACTATATCCCCTAAGTTAAGCCCATATTCTTTATCATTTAAAGCAACAAATTTTTCTGTTTCATCTAAAATATTAACACTCAAATTACCTTTAATTTTATCAGAATCATAAGCATGCATAGGCTGACCAAAGGAATATGCTATATAATTTATAACATCAACTATGGCAGAAATAGAAGCAACCCCTATATTTTCAAGATATTTTTGAAGCCATCTTGGACTTGCTTGATTTTTTAGATTTTTGATTTCTCTGATAGCAAAAAATGGGCAAGCTTCCTCATTTAAAACCATTAATTTTGTATCCGAAGAAAAACCCTCTTTAATAACAGGAATTTCCAAAGGTTTTAACACCCCCATCCCTGACGCTGCTAAATCTCTTGCAATACCATATACACCAAGTGCATCAGCTCTATTTGGTGTAACGTTAATATAGATTACTGGATCATCAAAACCAAAATATTCCAAAATATTATTACCAACAACAGCATCATCTGACAGTTCTATTATTCCGGATGAATCACCTTTGATATTAAGCTCTTCTCTTGAACAAAGCATACCAGAACTATCAATACCACGAATTTTTGATTGCTTTATCTTGAAATTGCCATTTGGAATAATAGCACCAATTTTTGCAAGCACTACCTTGATTCCAGCTCTTGCATTACTTGCACCACAAACTATAGTAACTATGTCTGAAGATGTCTGAACTTTGCAAATTTTTAATTTATCAGCATCTGGATGATTAGTAGTTTCTAAAATTTGTGCAATTTCAAAATCCACTAGCTCAGTTCTTTTATCAATAACTTCTTCAACTTCCAAGCCAATCATAGTTAAACGATTTACTATTTCTTCTAAACTAGCATCAGTATCAAGAAAATTTTTAAGCCATAATAATGTAAATTTCATCTTGTTAACCCAGATACTATTGATGGAATATTAAGCGCAGAAAAATTATAATGATTTAACCATCTAATATCCCCTTCAAAGAATTGTCTTAAATCATTTATATCATATTTTAACATTGCAAAACGCTCAATCCCAAGACCAAATGCAAAACCCTGAT
Source organism: Rickettsia typhi (assembly GCA_945883665.1). Classification (GTDB taxonomy): domain Bacteria; phylum Pseudomonadota; class Alphaproteobacteria; order Rickettsiales; family Rickettsiaceae; genus Megaera; species Megaera typhi_B. Next base: position 33,501 of record CAMCXV010000003.1, read on the forward strand.
ATTCGTTTGAATCAATGCCAACATTCTGTAGTACTTTTGGATGAACCATACCACAACCAAGCACTTCAAGCCATTTATCATTTTTATCCATTCTAATATCTACTTCTGCAGATGGTTCAGTAAATGGAAAAAAACTTGGTCTAAATTGCACCTCAATATTAGCATTTTCAAAAAAATTCTTGATAAAATCAATTATAATATATTTTAAATGTCCCATATGAATATTCTTATCTACTACCAAACCTTCAATTTGATGAAACATTGGCGCATGAGTCATATCCCAATCAGAACGATAAGTTCTGCCAGGAGCTATAAAACGAAATGGCGGTTTTTCTTTTTCCATTGTTCTAATTTGTATAGGAGAAGTTTGGGTCCTGAGAAGCTTTGTTTTACTAGATGTTTTTTTTAAATAAAAAGTATCATGCATCTGACGAGCTGGATGATCTTCTCCAATATTTAGAGCTGTAAAATTATACCATTCATCTTCAATATCTGGTCCGTCTTTAATCTCAAATCCATATTTAGAAAATACTTGAAACAACTCTTCAAGGCACTGACTAATAGGATGAATACCACTATTTCTAATTTTCTTTGCTGGGATTGTAACGTCTATTCTTTCTTTTTCAAATCTAATATCCAGTTCCTTTTTTTCTAGAATTTGACTTCTTTCTGCTAAAATTTGTAAGATTTTTTCTTTTATACCATTAATTCTTTGCCCCACCTCTTTTCTATCTTCTGGTAATAACTGTCCAAGCTTCTTCATTTCTTCAGTTATAAAACCAGATTTACCAAGATATTGAACTCTTATTTTTTGTAAATCATCAAGATTTTCCGAAGATTCAACTACTTTTTGCACCAAAATTATTACTTCTTCTAGCATCTTCAAAAAACTTAAATTTAATTAAAAAATCAGAATAAAGTATTTCCGTTCAAAAAACAAGATTTGACTTTAATAAAATTATTGAAATTTTATTAAAAAAAGACTAAATTAAATCAAAGTTTTTCATCAATAATTATAAAATAATGCCTTTTGAATTTGATATAACCGACAATGCAGCCCTACGTATTTCTGAGCTTATAGCGAATGAATCAAACAACAAAATAGCTCTTAGAGTCGCCGTTGATGGCGGTGGATGTTCAGGTTTTATGTATAACTTTAATTTAATTGACAACATTAATGATGAAGATTTTATTTTAGAAAAACATGGGGTGAAAATTGCGATAGATCCTTTATCACAAAATTTTTTAACTAAATGTAGATTAGAGTTCATTGAAGAATTAGGTAGCGCTTATTTTCAAATATCAAATCCTAATGTCACGGCAAAATGTGGTTGCGGTAATTCATTTAACATTTAACAAAAAATCTATTAAGTTTTCAGCTGAAATGATTATTTCTTCTTTTTTCTCTAGATTTTTTAGTTTAAAATTATTATTTTGAACTTCTTCAATACCAGCAAATACAATATAATTAGCATTATTTTTCAAAGCTCTTTCCATTCTTTTTTGAATCTTGCCTTTTAGCTCGATTGATATTGGAATATATTTTGATCTAAGAATATCAGCTAGTTTGATAATATAATCTTCAGATTCTTCACCAATTGGTATTAGATAAATAGGGGCTATTTTTTTAACATGATAATTTTTTAATAACATCATTAAGGCTAAACGCTCAACACCTGATGCAAAACCACTAGCAGGTGTAGGAGAACCGCCCATTAACTCGCAAAGATAATCATAGCGACCACCACCAATCACAGTACTCTGAGCACCTAATTTGTCAGTTGTAAATTCAAATGCTGTATGGCAATAATAATCAAGACCTCTAGCTAGCCTTGGATTAACTTTGTAGTTAATCTTTAAAATATCTAAATATCTTAATACTTGATCAAAGTAATTTTTTGCTTCTTTGGTGTAATAATTAATGATTAATGGAGCACCTAATGATATTTTTTTATCATTTTCATCTTTCGAGTCAAGTATTCTAAGAGGCGTGTTTTTAATTAATCTTTTTTTACTATCACCTGATAAATCATTCTCATATTTTAAAAAATAATTAGTCAAAGCATCTTGATAAGAACCCCTTGAATCTTTGCATCCAAGTGAATTTATTTCCAATGTTATATCTTCAATTATATTCAGTTCTTGCAGCAAATGAACTGCAAGTTTTATAATTTCAGCATCAGAATATGGATAATTTGATCCTATATGCTCATAATTAATTTGGTAAAATTGTCTTTGCCGACCAGCTTGAGGGCGGTCATATCGAAATACAGGACCATGAGAGAATAATTTCAACGGTAGTTTTTGTTGCAAGCCATTGGAAATAAAAGCTCTCATAATTCCTGCAGTAAATTCTGGTCTAAGAGCTATGCTTTCAGCATTCCTATCCAAAAAACTATACATCTCTTTACTAACAACATCTGAAGTCTCGCCAAGAGTACGATCAAAAACCCTAGTATATTCAACTATTGGAGTGGAAGCACCTTCATAACAATATAAGTTACTAATTTTTTGGGCTATATTTATAATATGATTATGAAGCGCAAAATCTTCGCCAAAAAGATCTTTCATCCCCCTTAATGGTTGCAATTTCTCTGTCATAAAGATACTTATTTGCTACTATTAATATCATCATCATGCACCTTATCAACAATCTGCTCCTCAGGAACAGATTCTTCCTGAGGAATTTCATTAGGAAGTTCATTTACAGCCGTCTGCAATTCTTCTTGAGTTAGCTCTGTATTAAATCCACCCAGAAACTTAAGTATATTAGAATTAGTAATCAGATCTAAAAATGATTTATCATTGATTTTTAAATTCAAATTCTTTAATTCAAAAATAAAATCTGTTTCCATTTTATCCCCCGCTTCTAAATTTTGGTTTTTACTAAAGACTTTCAAAGCGTCAAATCCATTATTTTCAACATTAGAAACCAGTTTCTTCATCATAACTACACTATTATCATCACTTACCATTTGCGCTACCAAAGGCAATACTACTTCATTAGCAAATTTTGTATTTACCTTAATTAATTTATCAGGATCAGATAAGGTAAAAATTCCAGTATATGACTCTGGGTTTTTACTATCTATAGATAAATTCATATCATATTCATTCACACTAAAATGCAAGTCAGTATGAATCTCAGATTCTTGAATTTTGTAAGATAGATTAGCGCTCAAATTGATATTTTTTAAACCCACAACACTATCAGCTAGATTTACAAAATCAGCAGCTACAAATTCCTTGATTTTTAGATCATTTTCAACGTGGTATTTATTAAATGCCTCGGCTAAAAATTCTGAAACAAGTTTTGTTATTTCCAGAGCTTGATCTTTCGTGTAATTTTTAACATCGGCAACATCAATATTAGCTTTTACTTCTTTAGAATCTCCAGACAAACTAATGGATACTTTATTATTGATTAAATTATTATTATAAGACGTGTCTAGTTTAAGATCAAATAACTCTTTATTAATATCAAAATTTTCAACTAACTTGGATGTTAACTCTGCAATATTGATATTCCCCTGAATAAAACTATACATATTTTCTAAATGTTTTTTATCAGCATTTACTATAAGATTTGCATTAGTTTCAACAACAGAACCACCCCAAAAAGTCAAATTATAATTATTGGAAAGATCACGAACAAAATCCTTAAATTTTTTATCTTTTTGAGAGAGAGATACATCAGGCAACTGAAACATTTTCTCTGCCAATAAGTTTGACCAATTAAAGAACCCAATAGTAGCTTTTGCACCTTTTGTATTGGTTTTTACTGTCAATAAATATTGATTTGTCTTTTCATCTAGTTTTCCCATAATTTCATAAAACGAACCATGATCTGATACAAGAATTGAATTATCAATTGCTCTTAAAACAGTCGCACCATCAATATTCCAAGTTATATGAAAAATGTCTTTATCATCTTTTTTGTTAAATGCAAAAGATGGGTTTTCTATAAAAACCTCGGTTTCTCCAGTTCCAACAGAAAGTTTTTTAGCACAAAAAGAAAGTTTACTAGTAAATGGATTATAAAAAACTGAAATTTTATCTAACTTAGCTTGAAAAAAATCAGATTTTGGAAAAATAGCAATATTTTCTACAATTACTGTAAACTTATATTTATGAATTTTAATATCATCCATAGCTAACTCTATCAAACCACTGTCTTTCTTCTCTTGCAACACTGGCAAATATGTTGAATGGATTTTATCTTCAAATTTATTTGCAAGTACAAACCAAATTATTCCAACTATAACAAGAATAACAACAGGCAAAATTTTCTTTTTCATATTTTTATATTATTTATATTTTTATTTGTTCAATTAGAATTTAATTTCTTTTCGTAATTTTATCATGCCAGATACATTTATCAACACAAGAATTCCACTAAGTAAACCCATCACTAGTATAATTTTTTCTTGAGAAAAATTACAGAAAAATATAAAAGCAAATACAGCATAAAGCAAATATATTATTTTACCATATTTAGGGCTTATATATTTAGCACATTTCATACCAGTTGTTAAATAAGCAATTAGCGTTGTGAATCCAGCAAAAAATAGTAACAAAGTAACAAATAAATCGCTATATGGAAAATAATTCGCAATTGTTTCAGATACAATGCTAGTTTCATTTAAGTGGTTCAATTTATACCAGGCACCAGTTACGCCAAGCATAGTATTGGTTAAAACACAGATGAAAGTATCGGTAAATAAAGCATAAATAGCCAGTGTAGCTTGTTTTTGAGGATTGATTATATTAGTTTCACTTTGCACTATTGAATCATAACCTATACCTATATCGCCAGAATAAACAGTTTTAGACATTCCGTGATAAGTAGCCAAAATCATACTACTACCAATAAATCCACCTATAGGTCCTTGTCCGGCAAAAGCTGAATTGATAACAGTGCTAAAAAACTCTGGCAGAATATATATGTTACTTCCAATAATATATAAGGCTACAAAAACATATATGATCATAAAAATCGGCATTATAACAGTACAAATACTCGCAAGCCTCTTGACTCCACCAATAGAACTGTACAAAACCAACACTAATAATACTATAATTACTGCCATTCTGTTAAACTCAAAACTATGCTCTATTCTGTCAACAAGCACAAGAAATTGATAAGTTTCAACACCATATAGACATATCAGAAAGGCAGCAAAGCATGATATATAATTATTTTTAAACGCATCTCGCAAATAATACATTGGACCACCGTCAAAACCACCTTCATTATTCCTTACACGATGTTTGACACCCAAATATATTTCCGAGTATTTTATTAACATTCCAAATACCGAGGCTATGATAGTCCAAAAGATACTTCCAGGTCCTCCTATCATTAAAGCAGTGCTGATACCAACTATATTACCAAGCCCTACCATTCCCCCAACAGACGAAAAATATAATTTGATAGGGTGAATACCAATTCTATTTTTATTTGCACCATCTAGTAAAATATCTTTTATATTTTTTCTAAAATTAAAAATGGCTCTAAATTGAAAACCTTTAGATATTATTGTAAAATATAGCCCCGTAGCACAAATAATTATCCATCCTATGTAACTCCAGTAGAAAGTATTTAGCGAATCAATAATGTTGAATAAGTAGTCCATAATATTTTTATCCTTTGTTAATTATATGTAGTTTTTAAAAATCATTGAAATCATCAAGGACGCTTTCGAACCACAAAAAATTTGAAGATAATAAAAAGATAAATGAAAAATGTTATGAGGGAATTTTTATACATGAAAACAATTTTAGAAATAATTTTTGAATGAGTAAATCTCTAAAGAGACGAAATTAAATTAAAATATGTTTTCGCTTGATCATAATATTTATATAAAAAAAATATAGTTACAAATTGTGTTATATCATAATTTAAAAAAAGATCCAGAAAATATTTTAGACTAAATGTAAAGGAATTAATTTAGTAGGAATTTTTGCATCTGGTGGTCTTATGTATAATGGTTCTACATTACCAAACTCGCCTTTTTTTATTCTATCATCAGCAGCTTTACAAATTTGCGTAGCATTGATTCTAGTAAAACGTGGCAAGATAGTTATATTTGTAATATTTTTTATTTGATTATATATTTCACATACACCACTTCCTGCGCAAATAATTCTTTCATTATTATGATTCGCAAATAAAATAGAAATTTGATCAATATCGATTATTCCATAATTTTTCTTATTTCCAGAATAGTCAAATTCTTGGTAATATAACTGATTTCTATAAGCATTAAGTAAAATTAAAGCTTTATCGAATAGTTTTACTTGGCGCATTAATCTATAATAAGACATTTCAAAGTTTGAGATTGTCACACTTTTAATATTACTGGATATTAAAATAGCTTCTGCTACTGCTAGACCAATTCTAATACCAGTAAAACTTCCCGGTCCATTAGTAAAAGCAAAGTAATCGATCTGCTCATAATTATAATTTATAGATTTCAAAGCTTTCTCAATTAATGGGATCAGAGTTTCTGCTTGCATAGAAGATCTTAAGTCTTCCTCATAAGCAATAATATCCTGATCAACTGAAATAGCTACAGAACAACTATTATTGGAAACGTCAAAAGCTAATATATGATTCTTTAAATTCATATTAATATTTTAAAAACTAAATTTTATTTGTTATAATATCTATTCAAGTTAGAAAATTCAATTTAAAGAAAAAGATATGATTAATCCAGCAATATTTAGAGCCTACGACATAAGGGGTAATAGCCAAAAAGATCTATCAACTGAAATTGCCTATAAAATTGGTTTTTGTTTTGCAAAAATCGTTAAATCTGAAAATACAACGAAAGAAGCAACAACTATTTGCGTGGCTAGAGATGGACGTCTTAGCTCCGAAGAATTGTGCTCTGCTTTATTACAAGGAATCAAAGCAGCTGGAGCAAAAGTTACTTACATAGGTTTAGTTGCAACTCCAACATTATATTTTGCTGACAAAATATTTTCTGCTGATGGTAGTATTATGGTTACTGGTTCACATAATCCTAAAAATGATAATGGTTTTAAAATCTTAAAAAACAACTCCCCTTTTTTTGGTTTAATGCTTCAAGAATTAAAAATAATGATAGAAAAATTTGATTGGGAGGATATCGAAATAAAAACTAGTCACAAAGAAGAAATCGTTGATATAAAAGAACAATATATAGACAGGATTATACTAAATAGAAATATTAATAAAAATTTAAAAATAGCATTCGACCCTGCAAATGGTTCTGGCGGAGAATTAACCTCAATTTTGTGTAGCAAATTACCCTGCCAAACTTTTATGATAAATGAAAAAATTGACGGTAATTTCCCTGCGCATGATCCAGACCCAACTATTGCCAAAAATTTACAACAGTTAAAGGATTATGTTTTGAAAAATAATTGTGATATTGGAATTGGTTTTGACGGAGACGCAGACAGAATAGGTGTTGTTACTAAAAAAGGAAATTTTATTGCTGGTGATCAACTACTTTGTTTATATGCAAAGGATGTAATAGCAAAAATACCAAAAGCTAAAATTATCGCCGATGTAAAAGCGAGTGGTAGTCTTTTTGATTATATAGAAAAAATAGGTGGCATTCCCATTATGTGGAAAACAGGTCATTCTTTCATTAAAGCAAAAATGAAGGAAATAGACGCAAAACTTGCTGGAGAAATGAGTGGTCACATATTTTTTGCTGATGAATATTATGGCTATGATGACGCTTTATATGCAGCTGTTCGGTTAATCGATATTATATCAAACTCTTCTGGATCAATAGATGATATGATAGAAAAATTACCCAAAACTTACAATACCCCAGAAATAAAATTAGCCGTTAGTGATGAAACAAAATTTGCAATTATTGATAATGTAAAAACACTGATCCAAGATCAAAAGATTAATTTTATTGATATAGACGGTTTACGAGCAACCACAAAACATGGTTGGTGGCTTCTAAGAGCATCAAACACTGGTCCAGCAATTATTGCAAGATGCGAATCATCAACTGAAGAAGGTCTACAATCTATAAAAAATGATTTAAAGAAAATTCTTTTACAACATAATCTAGATTTACCAAATCAGTGATCAACAAGAGGGATAAAATTATGCAAATTATTTCAGGTTCAAGCAATAAATTACTAGCCCAAAATATTGCCAAAAACACAGGATATAAATTGCTCGAGACAAAAATTGGAAATTTTAGCGATGGCGAGATTAGAGTAGAAATCAAAGATAATATAGGGGAGAATGTAATAATAATTCAATCTACGTCTTATCCTGTAAATGACCATCTCATGGAATTATTTCTTTTGATAGACACCGCTAAAAGAGCTGGGGCAAGAAATATAATTGCTGTAATACCTTATTTTGGATATAGCAGGCAAGATCGTTGCACCTACAAACATGGACCAATATCAGCAAGCCTAGTAATCAGACTTTTAGAAGTAGCTGGTGTTACCAAAATAATAACCCTTGACCTGCACTCAAAGCAATTAGAAGGAGTGTTTAATGTACCAATTATTAACCTTGACCCATTCAGTATATTTTTTCCTTTTTACAATAATGACATAAATAATGTTGTAGTTTCTCCCGACATAGGTGGCATTTCCAGAGCTAATAATTTTAGCCTTTTTCTTGGCAAAGATTTAGTGATAATTAATAAGATTCGTAACAACCATAACGAATGCTCTATGAACAAGATAATTGGGAATGTCAAAGATAAAAAATGCATCATAATTGATGATATAGTAGATAGCGGCAACACCTTATTCAAAGCTGCTGAACTATTAAAATCAAATGCCGCCTTGACCATAGAAGTATACGCTACTCATCCTGTTTTATCTGGTGATGCAAAAGAAAGAATCATGGATTCGCAAATTGATAAAATCTTCACATCAGATTCGATTTATCATAATTCTTTACCTAGTAAATTTAAAGTTACATTTATAGATCAACTAATCAGCCACTTTTTATAAATTCAAGACATTCCTACACCAGAGCATGTTTTAGTACTTCTTCAATATTTGATACTGGTATAATTTCCAATGTATTTTTAATATTTTCTGGTATTTCTTTTAGATCTTTTACATTGTCAATAGGAATCAGAACAGTTTTAACCCCTCCCCTTCTAGCTGCAAGTAATTTTTCTTTAAGCCCTCCAATTGGCAGAACTTTACCTCGCAAAGTAATTTCTCCAGTCATTGCAATATTTCTTTTTACGGGGGTTTTAGTCATGAGCGAGACAATAGTAGTGTATATAGCAATACCTGCTGATGGCCCATCTTTAGGTATCGCTCCTTCCGGTACATGAAGATGGATATCTATTTCTTTATACTCATTCTCTTTTAGACCAAGTTCTTTTACCCTAGAAAGAAAACAACTATATGCCGCATCGGCAGATTCCTTCATCACATCACCAAGTTTACCAGTAGCTTTAATGCCGCCCTTACCATGGAAAGAAACTGCTTCAATAGTAAGCAAATCTCCCCCTACTTCCGTATATGCAAGACCCGTAGTGTGTCCTATTTGATCTTTCTCTTCCGCTAAGCCAAATCTATATTTTTTAACACCAAGATATTCTTCTAAATCTTCTGGATTAATAGTAGCTGATTTTAAATTTTTATCTTTTAGAATTTTTGTAAGAACTTTACGAGCCAACGCTCCTATTTCTCTTTCCAAAGATCTCACCCCAGATTCTTTAGTGTAATATCTAATTAATTCTAAAATAGTCTCGTCAGGAATTATTAATTCACTAGTTTTCATTCTATGTTGTTTTAATTGCTTCTTTATCAAATGCTTCTTGGCTATTTCTAATTTTTCTTCTTCTATATAGCCGGCAATATTAATAATTTCCATACGATCAAGCAAAGCCCTAGGTAGATCATAAGAGTTTGCTGTAGCAATAAATACTATATCCGATAAATCATACTCAACTTCTAAATAATGATCAGCAAACTGTGAATTTTGCTCTGGGTCAAGAACTTCAAGCAAAGCGGAAGCTGGATCCCCTCTGAAATCAGCGCTCATTTTATCTATTTCATCAAGTAACAATACTGGATTATCAACTTTTGTTTTTTTTAGTAAACTAATAATTTTACCTGGCATTGAACCAAGATATGTTTTTCTATGCCCCCTTATTTCGGCTTCATCTCTAACCCCACCAAGAGCAAATTTACAGTATTTTCTACCCATTGACTCTGCAATGGATTTTACAAGAGATGTCTTACCAACACCAGGAGGTCCTATAAAACATATAATCGGTCCTTTTATTTTACGAGAACGTTTTAAAACGGATAAATATTCAACAATTCTTGCTTTTACTTTTTTCAAGCCATAATGATCTCGATCTAATATTGATTCTGTTTTATCTATATCAACCAAAGTTTTTGTTCTTTTCCCCCAAGGCATTGACAATAAAGTATCGAGATAATTACGGACTACCGAAGACTCTGCAGACATTTGATTCATCATCTTAAGTTTTTTTAATTCCGCAGTAGCTTTCTCTCTTGCTTCGTCAGAAAGTTTTAGTTTTTTTATTCTTTTCTCTAAATCTGAAAAATCCGACTTATCATTACCACCTTCCATTTCTTGCTGAATGGCTTTCATTTGCTCATTTAAATAAAATTCTCGCTGAGTTTTTTCGATTTGTTTTTTTACTCTCTGCTGAATAGAATTTTCAGTTTCGCTTTGCAGCGATTCTTTAGTGATGATCTCTATAAGCATCTCTGTTTTTTTTAGAATATCAACCTGCTCAAGTAAGCTTTGCTTGAAATCGAGATTGGTTTCTAAGTGAGAAGCTATTAAATTTGTTAAATATCCAGGATTTTTTTGTTTCTCAAGAATAGTTAAAACTTCTAAATTAATTCTTTTATTATTTTTGACATATTCTTGAAATAAATCTAATAAACTATTTACTGTTTGATTCAATATTTCAAGATCTGTTATTTCAGAATCAGGTAAAATCGTATAATCCGCAAGAAAAATTTCATTATCTTCAATATTTGTTAATTTTACTCGATTCATTACTTCAACAAGAATCTTTGCATTATTATTTGGTAATTTAACCGTTTGAACTATTTTGGCTAATACTCCTATCCTAAATAAGTCATTTGTACTTGGATCTTCAATATTTTGTTTTTTTTGGGTAGTTAATAGAATATGCTGCCCATCTTCTATTTTTTTTGCAGAAAGAAGGGCCTTAAGTGATTTCTCTCTACCTATAAAAACTGGAGCTATTGTGTTAGGGAAAATTATTACATCCCTAAGAGCCAGCAACGGTAGATTTCTCTTCTCCTTGTTCATTCTTGATATTACCCTTAATAAATTATATATATATTTTTAATAGATTATAAGCTATATAATAACAAGGTCTAATAAAATCAAGTTAAGATACATATTTTATTATATAATTTATTACTTCAATTTGACTAAAATGTAAAAACTAAAACAGGACTTCACAGTGCAAACTCCAGATATGGTTGCAAAAGCCCATATAAGAATTAATAATCATATACATAACACCCCTCTTTTATACTCCGAAACATTAAACAAAATGCTAGGAAGTGAAATATATTTTAAAATGGATGTTATGCAAAAAACAGGATCTTTTAAATTAAGGGGCGTACTTAACCATCTTTTAGCTTTGAAAGAAAATGGCAAAATTCCCGAGAAAATAGTTGCTTACAGCACAGGTAATCATGCTCTTGCAATGTCTTATTCTGCTAAATTTTTTGGAATTCATGCACGCGTTTATTTACCAAAAAATGTTTCTCCTATCAAAAAAAGAATTGCTAAATACTATGGAGCAGAAGTAATAGAAGTAGAAACTCGAGCAGAAGCAGAAACACTATCACAAAAAGATGGAAAAAATGGTTTTTATTATTTACATCCTTCTGATGATGACCAAATAATCGCAGGAGCTGGCACTATGTGTTATGAAGCTTTAATGGAACTAACAAAACGTAACATCAGATTGCCAGATGCAATATTTGCCTCATGTGGAGGTGGGGGGTTACTTGCCGGAACTTATCTTGCTAAAGAATTACTATCACCATCTTCAAAAGTAATCGGCGTAGAACCGGAAGCCGCTAATGACGCTTATAAATCCTTACAATCAGGAGAGATCAAAAGATTCAAAAATTCTCCAAATACTATAGCTGACGGCCTTAGGGCCCTTTCGATCTGCGAAAGAACATTTAATTATTTAAAAAAATTAGATGGTTTTTATACTTGTACCGAAGAATCAATTTACTACTGGACAGCATGGATAATGCAAACAATGAAAGTCACTTGCGAACCATCTGCATCCATTAGTATGGCAGCGGCTTATGAGTGGTTAAAACAAAATAATTCTAAAAAAACAATTCTTATTCTTCTCTCAGGCGGTAATGTGGATCCTACATTTTATATCGATTTATGGAATAAGGATCATTTAGAAATAATACCCAAATAACCCTTTAGTTTAGCAATGAGCATTTCCTCCTAGCAACACTTCCACTTCAATAATAACTTCGTGGTCAGGTTAAAAAGCACTTCATAATCTCTAATTCGCATCTCCTAATAACGTTCTTTATTAACGTTTTCCCATTCCTCCGATTCTTTGTTTATTTCATATAATTCTATTGTTGCATCAGAGTCTTTCGCTCTTAATAATCCTTTTAATAGTATATCATTTTCTTGATCCGTGGGCAAAATTTTCTCTTTAAAAAAACTAAGAATTTCTTGAACAGATTCATCCTTATAATAATTAGAATTTGCCTCTATTTTTTCAGATAAATTTTTAAATTCTTTTTTATATATATTTTTTGAAAGACTTCGAATGCTTTCTTAGGTTTTAACACTTCTGAACTAATAAGAGACCCTAAATGGCTACACAAATCAATATATAAATGCATTTCTGAATATTCTAGAAGAACTTCATAGTTTAGTTTCAATTCTTCGAAGCGGGTTTTTTCTATAACAGATCTAATACCAATCACCTTAAATAAGATGACTTAAATCAGCCCATTTTCTAGTGCATAATTTTTTTACATTCCCCTTAATATTTACAAAATCAAGCCAAGCTTCTGAACAAGAGTCCATTATATGGTCTACCGAAGCAAAAACCTTATTCGAC
>CAMCXV010000004.1 GCA_945883665.1 Rickettsia typhi
TTTTGAATCCTAGTATGTAGCTCTTGCATATCGTCATAGTTGTATTAATTAAAATATCAACTACATACCAATATTTGGTTAATGCAAGTTTCTTTTATTTGGACGCATTTTATGTCTAAATATGGAGGCAATTTGTCCAAAGTCCAATAGTGAATTCGTACCCTAAAAATTATTGAATTAGTCCCCTTGATCATGGATCTGACCAACTAATTCTTGAATTTGGTCTAGTAATACTTGGCTCTCTATATCATTACATGTAAATCTATTCTGATTTATTGCTTAACATTATCAATAATAGCTTGAGCACCCTTATCTGTAATTCCGTTTATTTTCATTATTACTGCTTTTATTTTTGTAATGCCTAATGTTTTAGTAATATGTTCTATAATACCTAGGTCTTTTATATTATTATTTTTGTTTTAATTTGAATACATTTTCAAGACTTGTAGTATCTTGTTTGGGATTATTTTTATGTTTAACTCCGCTAACACAATTCCCCCCGCCTATTAATCTACCATGAGGGATAAAATATTTTTCTTTATTTGTATAATCCACCAACACACCGCCCTGTAGTAACTTTTGTTATAGAGCTTCTACATTTCTAACTAACTTTTGCCACGCTTCAATATCACCTATTTCATCTAAGTATTTTATTTTAGTAATTTGATTTTTTATAGATAGTTCTAGATCTAACGCATTTTTTATCCTCTGAGGGGAAATTCTTCTATGATCTATTTGATTTATAGATAGATTTATTTCTGTAGAACAAGAAATAGATTTCATAATGACCTCATTAAAATAATTTATATTATTAAATATTTGTAATATTTCTTTTATATAATTACCATCCTTAGTAAGAATATTTTAAAGAAAAATTCTGCTAAATCTAAAGGCGTATTAAAATATTAACAATTAAACCTAAGGTATATTTAAAGGTAATATTGAATTTTAGCTCCGTCAAGTATTTTTTTGATGAAGATTCTCCGTTATCCCCAATAACTCTTCGATAGTAAAACCTAAAAACATTGCTCTATAAGTGGTAACTGAGTTAAAGCCAGCTACAACCTTTTGGAAAGCCGATAATAAAAACGGTCAACTAGCTTACTGTCATAACTGGAAGAAAATAATGAATTTAGTTATAGATTGCTCTTTTATCATGTCATCGATTCTACCAGATGAACTACAGCTTAAGATAGATGAAGTTTACAATCAAATATCAAATAAAGTTTATAATTTATACGTTCCCGCTATATTTTATTTGGAATGTAACAATGTTCTTATTTCCTCATTGAAAAAACAGCGTATTAACAATAGTGATTATGAAGAATATTTACAGCTACTCAATCAATTGCCTATTACGATTGATAAATTTTGTTCTACAGCTGAGTCTCTATACTCGATAAGTCGAATTGCTACTATGTATAACTTAACTTCTTATGGTTCATCCTACTTGGAGCTAGCTTTGCGACTTGAAGCAAAAATTGCTACTTTAGACAAAGAGTTAGTTAGTAGTTGTAGGATAGCAAATATAGAATCTATTATTTAAAATAAAAACTATTGCAAAATCATCATCTGGAAGAAACGCGACCTAATGATTTTGCTTGAGGAGGAGTTGGCAGTGGTTTTAAACTCTCAATTTTTTGCATGGGTTTTGTTGTTGTAATATTTTGTGCTTTTTGGAGTTCAGTAGTTTGTGTGACTTCAATTTTTGGTTCTTTTAGCTTACTTTTACCTTTAATTTTATTGCTCGAAGCAGTCACTTCTATTATTGCCTCTAGATCTTTTTGTCGGCTTGCTGGTAATCCAGCTCTATTTTCACTTTTTGTACCATAACAACCAGTTGTTGCTCCTCCTGAGCTAATACCCCCAGCCTGTTGAGCTGTATGAAGAGATTTAAGCAATTGTCCGTCAATATCTTTAACAATGCTCCAATTTTATTAGCTATTGCCTGAGCGCTCTGGTCGTGTTCTGCAAGTCCAGTCCTATCTTTACCACTGGCGCACATATTTAATATTTCTTCTCTAGGAAGTTTGGTAAATCCTTTTGGTGGTGATTCTAAATCTGATAAAGTTTTAGTTAATTTATTAAGTTTTGTTGAAGTTGTAAGACTAGCGTTCTCAGCATCTCCAAATCTTAATATAGAATCAGCTTTTTCTACGGAGCGTCTCAGGTCAATAGCATTTTTCAGTATTTCCTCTGTTTTACTATCTATTTTTTCACTTGTTAAGAGATTTTGAATTTCTTGTTCTGCATTACCTGTTCTAAATATCCTGCCAAAAAAGCCTTTTGGTTTGATATGCGATTTAATTTTCTTAAATTCTTTGCCTTCTGGCAAAGCTTCTGCTAACTTTTTTAAAGTATCTTTAACGCCGCCTAAGTCGTTTGCAAGACCAGAATATCTAAAGCTATTAAAGGCGGTGTTAGTTTCCTTACCACCAACTTCTGTCATAGCTTTTGTGGTGCTTCTAACTATTTCAGGATCATCTCCAGCTCCTAAAGGTCCAGAATTAAAAGTATTACAGTGTAAAGTTTTGTCTGGTCCTACCCATTCTTGAGCTTGTCTTGCATTTTCATTTGTAATATCTTGTCTTGCGTCTTTATCTTTTGCTAAAGAAGCTAATGTACCAGCGTGTTTAGAAGTATGGAGTACTTCTAACTTCCCTTCTAACTCTCCTTTTTCAAAGATAGCAGTGATTTTTTCAAAAGCATTTTTCATTCCAGCGATTTGTCTTAGCTGGGTGGGGATTACATGTTCTCCTGCAGCAATTTTACTTGCGTATTTTTGGCACAATCCTTGTTCCCATTTTGGCAAGGCAGTATACCATGATGGTTTATTGAGGTTAGTATCATTCATTATAGCCGCATATTGTTCTTTTTGACTTTTTGTTAATTCCTTCATTGCCACTTCTGCTTCAATCACGGTATGTGTTTGTCCATTATGGTTAATTGAAGAAATTGTTACTATATTAGAGTGTTTATCATTAAAATTTTGAAAGTCTTTAGCAACATTTAATTTGTTATAAGCATCTGGTATTCCTTTATCTTCAAGGAGTTTTCCTAGAATTTTTGTTTCTTTTTTTAAAAGTCCTGCTAATTCTTCCTGAGATTTTCCTGAATGTTGACTTGAAAAACCCTGAATAAAATCTGAGACCTTCTGCCCCAGAGCTTCTTTTAATTCAGGTTTGCCTTCTATAGTTGCAATGTCTATACCAGCTCTTATAGCATTTAGATATTGCATTTCAAAAGCTTCGGTTTCAAGAGCAGGTGGAGTAATGGCTTCTCTAGCATCCCTTACTACTATTGGAACATCATCTTTAATCACTTCGTGTGTTACTATACCCGTCTTAGCATCTCTTAAACGTTCAAGACTTTTTAGTGCTTCAATAAATTTTCCGTTTAACACAAAATTTATTGCATTACCACGATAACTTTGTAAATCTTCTCTAGTAATAGCTTGACTTTCTGAATTAGATTGCAAGAATTCTTGAGCTCCTGCTACGGTAGCTGTTTTATCAGACTCAAATTTTTTATAGAGGTGTGTTTTTGACATAATTTAATTTTAAAACAAATCAATTGATAGTTTATATTATTGCATATTTAAATCATTAATACAATCAAAAAACTTAATTAAGTATTACTTTTTTTAATAACAAATCACCTTTACGTCGTAATTTAATCAAATTGTTTAAATTAAATGTAAGTGATAATTTAGTGATAAATATTTAATATTCTCTTGATGAATATACAATAAATAGTAAAATACAAACATTTATAACAGAAACAAATATAATGAAGTTAACAAGACCAGATTGGATTAGAGTCAAGGCTCCGAATTCCCAGGAATATCAAAATACTAAAGAATTAATTAGTAGGCTTAAGTTAAATACTGTATGTCAAGAGGCTGCTTGCCCTAATATAGGAGAGTGCTGGCAAAAAAAACATGCAACTGTTATGATATTAGGGTCGGTTTGTACCAGAGCTTGTTCATTTTGTAACGTAGCAACTGGTCGCCCTGATTTACTTGATCCTCATGAGCCAGAAAGACTGTCAGAAGCGGTTGGGAAACTATCTCTTGAACATGTAGTAATAACATCCGTAGACAGAGATGATTTACCAGATGGAGGAGCTACGCACTTTGCTAATTGTATAATGAAATTGCGGCAATCATCCCCAAATACTACTATTGAAATTCTTACTCCTGATTTTTTAAAAAAAGAGGGTGCTATCGAGATAGTAGTTAGAGCAAAACCAGATGTATTTAATCATAATATCGAGACAGTTCCTTCTTTATATAAAACAATTAGACCTGGGGCTAGATATTTTCATTCTTTAAATTTACTTTACAAAGTAAAGAAATTGGATCCAGAGATATTTACGAAATCAGGTATCATGGTTGGTCTTGGTGAAACTGATGCTGAAATTATCCAAGTAATGGAGGATTTAAGAGCAGCCGATGTTGATTTTCTTACTATTGGTCAATATTTACAACCAACACAAAACCATGCTGAGATTATAAGATATGTTACTCCAGAGCAGTTTAAATATTTTGAGAGAGTTGCCAGAACAAAAGGGTTTTTAATGGTATCATCATCTCCGCTTACTAGATCTTCTTATCATGCTGGAGAAGATTTTAAAATAATGAAAGAAGCTCGCTATAAATCGCTTTCAGTAAAAATAGATAATTAATTAATATATATATTTTTTTTGACTAAATTCTTTGTTTGAACTAATTTCTTGATTGAGATCATTTATTTTGTATAATCGAATATATAGTTTGTTGATTTTGGAAAATAATTTTTATGCAAAAAATTTCTTTTATTATTGTTTTTTTAGGCTTATCTTTTCTTGTTACTGGTTGTTTACCTACCATCTTTACAGGTGCTACGGCATCTGTTGTTGAGCTTGCAAAAGATAGACCAGTTGGTGAAACACTTACAGATATAAGAATAGCATCTGGAATAAAAGCATCATTTATAAAAAATAACTTCAGAGAATTATATACTAAAATTAAAATAGAAGTAGTCCAAGGTAGGGTTCTATATACAGGAACAGTAGATAAGGAAGAAGATATAATTAGTGCTGTTGAGATAGCTTGGAAACAAGAAGGGGTTGTTGAGGTTGTAAA
Source organism: Rickettsia typhi (assembly GCA_945883665.1). Lineage (GTDB taxonomy): Bacteria > Pseudomonadota > Alphaproteobacteria > Rickettsiales > Rickettsiaceae > Megaera > Megaera typhi_B. The sequence continues at coordinate 5,126 of CAMCXV010000004.1, forward strand.
TGAACTAAAAGCAGATAAGAAAAGCGGTAAATTTGATATTGTTCAATATGCAAGGGACACTATGATTACGAGCCAGATAAAATCAAAAACTTTTATTGATAGATCTATAAAATTTGTTAATTATACTGTTGTTACTTTTAATGATGTTGTTTATCTATTTGGTATAGCAAGATCAGAGGAAGAATTGCAGAAAGTTGCCACTATAGCTTCCAATATCAACGGGGTGGAGAAAGTCGTTAGCCATGTTAAGGTAAATGAACTTGCATCAAAGATCAAGCCTTCTAAATTGAATCAAAATAATGAGTCTGGAACTTTACTGATGGATGACGGCGAGTCATCTGATTTGAAGAATGGACATGATTCTCTAGATAATTGGTAAATTCATAATATATGCTTTATCTTCGTAAGCTAAATTCTGTTTTAGCGTTAGTAATTATTAGTGTTCTATTATGTTCTTGTCAAAGCAATTCAAAATCATTTCGTAATTTATCCAAAGATGATAAGCATAGCACAAAATATAAAGGACATTTTAAAGTAGGAAGTCATTATAATATCAAGGGTGAAAAATATAAGCCAAAAAAATATAATAAATATTCTAAGGTTGGAAAAGCTTCTTGGTATGGTCATAAAGATGGAACTCATGGCAAAAAAACAGCTAATGGTGATTTGTATAATAAAAATCTGTTAACTGCTGCGCATAAAACTCTTCATATGCCATCTTTAGTTAAGGTGGAGAATTTAGAAAATGGTAAAGTTTTAATAGTATTAGTTAATGATAGAGGACCTTACGCCGCTGGCAGAGAAATAGATGTATCAGAAAAAGCAGCTTATTTACTTGGTTTTAAAAATAAAGGTACAGCTCAAGTAAAGATCGAGTATTTGCATTCAGAGACAAAAAATTTATTAAATACCTTTGGTCTTGTTGATAAAGAAGGTTTTACATCGAAGAAACCATTGCAAAATAAAAAATGCAGTGTCAACTGTCATGTAAAGCTCGTAAATCTTAAATATGGTTATAATATTGACTCTTGATTTGAGCATCACTATCAATTTGAGCAAAATAAGATGAGTAGGTCGATAAAATTATATATTTTTCTTTGTAGTTTGTTTTGTACTATTGTTATTACTGGCAATTTAATTTTTCAAAAATTTATCATTGTTAATATTTTATCTTTGGAATTTGAATTATCAGTTGGGGTTTTGTTATATCCTGTAACTTTTTTAATTTCTGATTTGACTGCTGAATTTTATGGCAATAAATACACAAATCATATGATAAAAGTATCAGTTTTATGTAGCTTTATAGTTATGGGATTAATCATGATAGGAGATTATTTTCCAGCAACTTCTTGGTCAAATATTGATGATTATAGTTTCCATGAAATGTTTAGTGGATATGGGGTAGCTTCATTTGCATCTATAATTGCTAGTTTTTTTGCCCAATTATTAGATGTAAAAATTTACACTTATTTAAAGAGTTTAACAAAATCCAAGCATTTATGGCTTAGAAATAATCTTAGCACAATACTTGCTCAATTATTAGATACTATATTGGTGGTAACAATAATATGCTTTGCTGATATTTTATCTTGGGATAATTACTACAAAATAGCTTTAAATTCTATTTTATTTAAAGTAATTGCAGCTTTGGCCGATACACCATTTTGTTATATTGGATATTATTTAATTAAAAAATTTCTTGCAAAAGATGAGGAGAGTTTAAAGAAAATAATACAATAGAAAATGATTTAATCAAATATAGGTTTATGAATTATTTTTTGCCATTTTATGTTTAGGTAAAACAAGATTAAGCATATAAAAAGTAAAATCGCAAATAATATTGCAAAATTATGAATATTATTGCTATGTAATGAGGAAACCATAAAACTAACTAATGCAGTAATTAAATAATATAAAAATCCAAAAATTGCACCAGCACTTCCTGATACTTTATAATAATTTTCCAGGGCATTTCTAAGTAGCATCGGAACCAGTAACACATGACCAATAAGATGAATAGCCATCGGAGTAAAAATTAGTATAGCAATTGTTTCTATTTTTAAATTATCATTAATGATATATGAGCTAATAAGCAATAATATGCAGCCAGTACAACTAAAGATAAGACCAATGATTTTTATTTTAAAAGTGTTAACAAATTTTTTAATCATTCTTCTACTAATTATACTTCCTAATAAAGTTGCTCCACTTAAAAAAAAGAATAATTCACCATAAGTAGAGGGAGACATTTTTAAATTTTCGATAAATATAAAAGGGGCTTGAATATAAAAACCAAAACAAATACCATTAAATGCGCCAACCATAAATGAGTAACTTATTAATACTTTATCTTTAATAGCTACTTTTACAATGCTAAAAAAGCTATTATTGCGTGCAACACCGATATATGCATTAGTTTCAGGTAAAAATTTTATATAAATTAATAATAATACAGAGCTTAAAATCGTTAAAAATCTAAAAACTGTTTGCCAGTTAGTATATTCTACTATATACCCACCAATTACCGATCCTATAGAAGGGACTACAGTCATAAACATAGCAACGCTTGCATACATATAAGATAATTCCGAACCTTTGTATGAATCTCTGGTTACCGCTTGTCCTACGACGGAACCAACACTTGCACCATAAGCTTGTAAAAATCTTAAGATGATGAATATCTCAATATTAGAAGAGAAACTTATCATTAATGTAGCAATAGAATAGAAAAATATACCAAAAATTATTACCGGTCTTCTTCCAAAAATATCAGAGATTCTTCCTAGGGTGAATATGCCAATAGCAAAACCACAATAATAAGCAGTGGTTGAAAGTTGAGCTATACCACCTTCTGTATGTAAATTTTTAGCAATTTCTGGAAGAGCAGCTGAATATATAGTTTCAGTAAGTGTTGATAGAGATACTAAAAAATAGATTAATATTGGTTGTATTCGTCCTACTATTTTCATAGTTTCTTAAGTGTTTTTTTATACATTAAATCTAAAATGAACTACATCGCCATCTTGCATTATATATTCCTTACCTTCAATTCGAATTTTTCCAAGTTCTTTTGCTTTTACCTCGTTACCTATGCTTAGTAAATCATTGCAGTTAATAACTTCAGCTCTTATAAAACCTTTCTCAAAATCTGTATGAATAATACCTGCCGCTTGAGGAGCATTTTTACCATTTTCAAATGTCCAAGCATGAGCTTCTTTTGGTCCAATAGTAAAAAACGATTTTAAATCAAGTAGAGAATATGAAGATTTAATAATCTTGCTAAGCCCAGTTTCTGATAACCCTAAACTTTCTAAAAAATCTTGTTTTTCATCTTTGCTCTCTAAATTAGAAATTTCTGCTTCAATTTTTGAAGAGATAATAACAGAATTAGCTTCTTCAATTTTTGCTTTTTTCTCAACTTGATTTGAAAAACTATTACCCTTAGAGGCTTCTGACTCAAGGACATTGCAAACATAAAGAATCGGCTTTGATGTAATTAATTGCAAAGAAGCCAATTCTTTTTTACTATATTTATTTGCAAGTGTTCTTACAGGTTTTCCTTGTTCTAGAATAATTTTGCAATCTTTTAGCAATTCAATTGTTTCTGCAACTGCCTTATCTCCTGATTTTATTTTTTTTTCACTAGTAACTAATCTTTTCTCAACAGAATCAAGATCGGCAATTATTAGTTCTGCCTCTACTATTTCAGCATCGTATATTGGGTCAACTTTTCCATGTACATGAGTGATATCGTTATCTTCAAAGCATCTTAGCACATGAATGATTGCATCTACTTCTCTTATATGGGATAGAAATTTGTTTCCTAATCCTTCTCCCTTGCTTGCTCCTTTTACAAGACCGGCAATATCAACAAACTCTATAAAGGCTGGAATGATTTTAGCAGACCCAGCATTCTGCGCTAGCTTTATCAAACGTTCATCTGGCACGGCAACAATGCCATTATTTGGTTCAATAGTGCAAAAAGGATAATTAGCTGCTTCTGCTGATATACTCTCGGTAAGAGCATTAAACAAGGTGGATTTGCCAACATTTGGTAATCCAATAATTCCGCATTTTAATGTCATATTTATTATTTTAAATTATTTAGTTAAAATTTTATTTACTTCAGGTGGCATATAATTCTCATCGTGTTTTGCTAGTAATCTTTTCGCTAAAAATATACCATTTTCAAATGATCCTTCGGCTACTATACCTTGCTTTTCTCGAAATAATCCAGGTAACAAACCAACATATTCTACTATTAGATCACAATGGTAATCAGTTATAGTAAACCTAATTTGATTAGGTCCTAAAACTGTAATCGAATTATCTTTGACTAATCCCCCAACTCTAATTTTTGTTTTTGCATTACTTATCTTTTCAACATCAGATGGAGGGTAAAAAAAGACAATATTATCTTCCAAATTTGAGAGTATAAAATATATACCAATCGAAGAAATAGCAAAAACCCCTAAAAATGATAATAATCTAATCTGTACCTTTTTTTTCATTTTTAATGATTTTTAACTCATATAAAGTTTTGGTTAAAATAAAACCAAGTATAATAAGTGTAAAACAATATGAGGATATAATATACATTTTCTGATTTTAAGATATAAATTCTTTATCAAATGGAAGCCAAAATTATTCTAAAGGATCTTGTTTTGCCAGCTCTATTGACAAATCTCTGGCTCTACTTGGTTCCATATCAGCAATTATAGGAGCAACTTTAACCTCTTTCATGTTGCTAACAACTTTAATAAGTACTGGCATTTCCAGCTCATTGAAAATTTTAGCAGCATCCTTTGGTTTCATAGTTTCGTATATTTTGACTAAACTAAGTATTTTGCTATTTTCTTTCTGTGAATATTGCTTCATTAATTCTTCAAGCTGTGATTGCAACCCTTTTAATTCAGATACTTTTTGATCAATTTTTCCTTCTGTAACTTTTAAAACTTGTTCTCTTATATCCATATCTTTCTTTTCGATCTCAAGTTTTTCTCGTCTTTTTGAAAGTTCTTTCAATAATTCTATTTCAGATTTAGTTAAGTGATTGATAGATTGGTCAGAGACAATATGGCTTTTTTGTTTATTATTAATATCAGACTTTTGTATTTGTTGTGGTAATGATTCGCCTGCATCAACTTTATTTTTGAGATCTGTTGATGGATTATCTTTTTCTAAGCTACTGTTAACTTCCTCAGAGTTTGTGGCATAAGCAGTGTCAACAATCATAGATGTACCATTATTAACATCAGAATTGTAGGTTGTTTGCTCTCGTATATGACCAAACAAAACAGATGCCTTGGCAAACAAGACAAAGATCAACAATATTAGAATATGAGAGAATAAATTAGTTTTCATTTTTTGGCATTAATTTTTCTTAAAGTATCATAATAATTTACTTGATTCAAGGACTGATTAACTTCAGTTTTTTTAGTAACGACGTTATGTATAAAATTCTTGAAATTATCAGTATAACTTGTAACTTTTTCTTCTTCTGGCGCAAGGTCTTCTTCAAGAAACTTATCGTTTAATCTATTGCTTGTTATTGCACCACTCTTATTATTCTTTTCAAAATTTTCATCTTTAGAGCTATGAAAATTTTTAATTTGTTCGTTTATTTCTCCTGATATATCAGATGCAATGCGATTCAGATTGTTAAGTTCTTTTATTGTTTCTTTAGCTTCATTTACTACAGATCTTATTTCTGTACTTGTAATTTTACTAAGTTCACTCATCTCGTTTACATTGGTTTCTGCTTTTATAATAGATACGTTAAGTTCTTTGATCATCCTTGCAAACTCAACCCTACTATTTTGTAAATCTTGAATACGACGGTTAAGAGTCCAGCAATATACCACACAAATAATAATCATTATAAAAAGCAATATATCCAAAAGTATCATATAGTTTAATCCGCGTTTTTTCTTAGATTGATAGCAACTTTATTCTCTACTCTGCCAATTTTTCCAGTAAAAAGTACAATTGGTCCTGAACGAATAGTTACGTCTTTATCTTTTGAGTGATCCATAACTATAGTATCTCCAATTTTAAGATTAGCTATCTCTTTGATTGTTGAAATTCTATTGGTAATAACAGCTTCAATAGGTAAAGAAACACCTTTTATAGATGAAATTAACATATTCTCCCATTCTTGATCAACACCAAAATTATCACCCAAAAAAATTTGCTGCATTTGTTCTTTTATAGGCTCAATAGTTTTGTAAGGTATCATTATATCAATGATTTTTTTTTGTTCATCAATTTCAAGGCTTAGCTTAAGAACGATTACAGCATCACCAGGTCTTGATATCGTTACAAAATTAGAATTACTTTCTAGTTTTTCAAATTTAAAAGTAGTTGGGCTAATTTGATCAAAAGCTAAACTTAATTCATTTAGTATAATTTCAGTAAGTTGCCTTGCTATACCTTGCTCTATTGAAGTCAGGTTTTTGTCGTTATCTTGATTGGTTATATTAATAATATTTTTTTTTCCACCAAAAAGAATATCAACAAAAGAAAAGATCATTTTATGTTCTAGGATTACTAAACCAAAATTCCCCCATTCAACTGCTTTGAATATTGCTATAGAATAATTAGTATTTAAAGTGTTAAAGTAGTCTTTGAATCTCAGAGAATTAACTTCTAATATGGATATATCTACAGCTTCTGAAGTTAAATTTCTTAATGATGTGGATAATTGTCTAATAAACTTCTCGAATATGATTTCAAGCATTGGAAGTTTATCATATGATTGTAAAGATTTCTCAAGAACTGCTTTAATACCGCTCGTAGCATTGAATGATTCTGTATTTTTACCATTTATATTATTTTCCGCTCTTCTTTCTACACTCATAACCTTAACTTAATATTCTATTTTCAAATTGTTATGTAATAGTTAATTTATAGTCATTTCTTGGAACAAAACTTCTCTAATCACCAAAGGAGCTACAATTTTATTAATTCTTTTTGTTAATTCCTCTTTAAGATATATAGCGCTTTCCGAATTGTTAAAATCTGTAGATCTAAGAGATCGTAAAAATGTAATGATACAATCTTTTATAATAGGCATAGAATTTGCTAATATAATAATCTCTTTATCATTATTGAGTTTTATAGTTAAAGTCAATCTTAAATACTCCCGTTTTGCACCAGATTGAGCAAGACCAACGGTGATTGGATCCATATCAAAATAACTGGCTGGAGCAAGAGATGTTTTTTCTTTTACATTTTTTTGTTGAGTTTCCTCTATGTTTGTAATTTTAGGAGTTTTAATAACAAAAAAGAAAAAGTAACAACTGCCAAAGATTAGAAGTAATATGGGTAAAATAAAAATAAAAGCTCTTTTCATTTTTTGCATTTTTTCATTAGTATATGACGCAATCTCTGGTGTTAGAGGTTCATCAAATTCATAAGAAATTTCTTTTTTCATAAACGAAATAATTAGTGTTTGAAATTTTTGTTAAACTTATATTATATATGATATACTAATAATATTATGTATCATAAAATTATTGTATATAAAGTACATGAAAAATATATATTTTGCTACAAAAATATTTTATAATACAAATTTAATACAAATTATATATTTCTAATTAATTTAAGAATAAATGATTATTATATGTTTAATCAAAAAAAATTATTGAACTAATTATGATTTACATTAAAAAACAAAAATTATTTTTCTATTTTTGCTATTTTTTGTTATTGGAATTTCACTTTTGTTGTGGAATTGTTTTTGCAAATAACACTTCTTACATAGCATTGTCTAATCAAATAGCTAGGAAGAGGCAGCTTGAGTTGGTTGCAAATAATGCTGCAAATATAAGTACTATTGGCTATGAGCAAGATGAAGTTATTTTGCGTAAAGTGGATAGTAAGCAAAATTCAAAAAGAAGTAACTCCTTTGTTTTGGCGGAAACGAGTTATAAAGATGCTGATATGGGGGGGTTAAAAGTAACTAACAGACCAATTGATCTAGCAATTGGGGGTGAAGGTTATTTTAAAGTAATAACCCCAAGGGGTGAGAGATACACTCTTGATGGTTCTATGATTATAGATAATCAAAATATTTTGGTAAATATTGATGGTTACCCTTATTCTAGCGTTAATGGTCAAGAGATTGTTATTCCTCAAGATTTTAAAAGAATAGATATATCGGAAGATGGAACCGTTTATGTTGATGACGAAGATATTGATATCATTGGCGTTTTTAGCTTTAAAGAGTCTGATCCATTTATAAAAGAAGGGCATCGTCTTTATAAAACAGCAGCTACAGATTTTCTTTTAGAAAATTATACAATAATTTCTGGAGCCCTGAGGCAGTCTAATGTCAATCCAACTTTAGTTATGGCTAAGATGGTTGAAATGCAAAGGTCAGTTGGCATGACAAATAACATAATATCTGATATTAGCGAGTTAGATAAAACAGTAATTACTAGACTTGGGAAGTAAAATTTCTTATAATAAATAACAAATACAATAAATAAAGAGGTAATGTATGGCTGAGATAGCTCTGCAGGCGGCGGTATCTGGAAGTAAAGTAGCTCAAGCTAGAATAGATACTATTGCAAATAATATTGCAAACCTTAGTACTAATGGTTATAAAAAAACTGATATTCAAGCATCAGACTTATTTTACATGAACCTTAAAAAAGCTGGTGTTTTAGAAAATGCTGAAGCATCAAGAAGACCGGTAGGGGTGCAAATAGGGATGGGTGCAAAAGTTGTGGGTACTTATAGAAACCTTGCTCAAGGACCTGCTAAACAAACTAATCAGCAGCTTGATGTGATGATAAAGGGCTATGGTTATTTTGCGATTGCTTTGCCTAACGGTAGAACTGGCTATACTAGAGCTGGTTCATTCAAACGAGATGGTAATACTGGCGATATAACCACAATTGATGGAAAAAACTTTGATACTAATATTAATATTGACCCTGCTATTGATCTACAGAAAATTAATATTAGTAGTGATGGTGCGATTACTACAACTGACCCAACAAATAATGCTACAACTATTCAGATAGATCAGCTTGTGATTTACAGCTTTCCTAATGATCATGGTCTTGAAGCTATAGGAGATAATTTACTAATCGCAACTCCAGCATCAGGTGATGCTATTCAGATAGATGATACATCGGATATGTTTGATCAAGGGTGGCTTGAGCAATCTAATGTAACAGCCGTAGAAGAGCTTACAGAACTTATTACGGCTCAAAGAGCTTATGAATTAAATAACAGAGTTATAAGGGTAGTGGATGAAGTAAGTAAAGATGTAAATGCTTTAAAATAATAAAATTTGAGTGGTTTTGTTGGGTTTAATTTATAGATTAACATATTTTTTTAAGATTTTTAGAATAACTAATGAAACCAATTAAAGTTATATTTTTTCTTTCTTTTCTTTTTCTAGCAATTAAGTTTGTGTGCGCTGAGTCTGGAAATGATTCTTTTTTTGACAAAACAGTTATTGATCTTTTGCGTGCCAAAATATCGGATGATAGGATAATAGTAGAGCCGCATTACGTTTCAAAAAGCAAAATCAATGATGTTATAATGAATCAAGATAAGGTTAAAGCTATAACAATTGAGAAGTTTGATGCAAAAGCCTCGAGTTTTTTATTAAATATATTATATCTTGATGGAACTAAAGATTCTTTGATAGGAAAATATATATCCTATGTCGAGGTGCCAGTTGCTGCAAGATATATAAAGTTTGGAGAAATTATTCAATCTGATGATTTAAATAATTTAAAAGTAAAGCTGGATACAATTAAAAATTCTGATATAAACAGTACTATTGAAGTAATTGGAATGCAAGCAAAGAAGTATATATCTGCTGGTTCTATTATCAGGAGGTCTGATGTAGCAAATCCACCGGTGATAAAAAATGCTGATCCTGTTAATATAATTTATTCTTCTGGATCTATAAATTTAAAAACGAGTGGTATAGCTCTTAGAGCTGGTGCGATTGGTGATATGATAAAAGTTAAAAATGGTACTTCTGGTATTGTTGTACTAGGTCAAATAATAAATAATAATACAGTTCAAGTTAGTGGTGATAATCATGAATAAAAAAATCATATTAATCTTATCTTTTTTTGTTCTGGTTTCTTGTCAAAGTACGGTGGAGCGTTTGAAAAGAGTTGGAAAGGATCCAGAATTAGCAAACATTGATTTGCAAGAGCTTGAAGAAGATGAAGAGGATGCCGAACGTAATGAAGCAAGAATGGACGCTCATCATGCTTATATGCAAAAGACAAATTCTTTATGGCAACCTGGTTCTACTAAATTTTTCCGAGATAGTAGGGCATGGAGAATAGGTGATATAATTACGGTAATTGTCCAAATACAGGATCAAGCAAGCTTGAATAACGAGACAAATCAAAAAAGAAATGGCAAAGATACGCTTGGTATACCTAATTTCTTCGGAAAAGAAAAATCATTATCTAAAGCTTTTTCTTCCCAAGGTGATAATAATAATCTTGTTGGAATTAACTCTAGTAGAATTCAAAGCGGTGGCGGTAATATCAACAGAAAAGAAGCTATAAGCACAGCAGTTGCTGCAACAGTTACAAAAATTTTACCTAGTGGTAATCTTGTGATACAAGGTCGCCAAGAAATAAGAGTGAATGGCGAGCTTAGAGAAGTTAAAGTTGGTGGGATTATACGTCCAAAAGACATAACAACTGATAATTCGATACAAACTAACCAGATTGCGGAAGCTCGTATTTCTTATGGTGGTAGAGGAGTTGTTAGTGATGTTCAGCAGCCAAGAGTTGGTTCTCAGGTTCTTGATATTATTTCACCATTTTAAGATTTTATTCTTGTTTTGAAAAAGTAATTAGTAATTTTTTAAAAAGGTAAAAAACTCTTGAATTATTGATTTTTTAATTATATATTAGCGGACGTTATGACGGTATAATTTATGTGTAGTTTATAGTTGGGAGAAAAAAATGAGTGAAGTGGTGGCGCTAACGGCTGAAATAAGAGAAGAATTAGGAACTGGTGCAGCTAGAAGTCTTAGAAGAAGAGGGATGGTTCCTGCTACTATTTATGGGACTAAAAAAGAGCCTTTGTCAATTGCGATTGAAGAGAAAGAATTAACTAAATATTATAGAAAGCCACAATATATATCTCAAGTTTTTCAGTTTGAGATAGGTGGTAAAAAGCATAAAGTATTGCCAAAGGATATACAGCTTAATCCAATTACAGATGTAGTTAGTCATGCTGATTTTGTTTTTTTAGAAAATAAAATTCAGAAGATGAAAGTGCCAATTGTTTATTTAAATAATGAAATTAGTCTTGGTGTAAAGAGGGGCGGTTATTTTAATACTATTAGAAGATTTTTAACTATTCTTTGCCCAGTAGAAAATTTACCAAGAAAAATTGAGATCAATACTATTAATATGCCTATTGGGGTTTCAATTAAGGCTTCAGCAGCTGTGTTACCAGATGGGGCTAAATTAGTAGATAATCCAGAATTTGTTATTGCTTCTATAGTTGGTAAAAAAGGTAAAGCTGGTGCTGAAGAAGAAACAGCAACTCCTGCAGCTCCTGCAGCAAAGACTGCTGGTAAATAAAAACGTTTACATAGATGTTCTTGATTGTTGGTCTTGGAAATCCAGGCAATATTTACAAAAAGACAAGACATAATGCTGGTTTTATGGCGGTTGATTTTATATCTGACTGCCATAACTTTATCTGGAGTAATAAATCTAAATTTAATGCTGATATCACTAGCGGTAGTATAGGTGATTACAAACTAGTTCTATGCAAACCAACTAGTTTTATGAATCTATCTGGGCGTGCAATTTTATCAATAATGTCTTATTATAAAATAGAAAGCAAAAAACTTATCGTAATTCATGATGATATAGATATTGATTTTGCTAATATAAAGTGCAAAATTGGTGGTAGTTCTGGTGGTCATAAAGGATTAAAATCTATAGACGAAGTTATAGATCCAAATTATTATAGAATCAGGTTAGGGGTTGGTAGACCAGATTACAATAGAGAAAATGTTTCAGATTATGTATTGAGTAATTTCTCTGATTCGGAATTAAATATTCTAGATAATAACTATAAGATTATTGCAGAAAATATAAACTTCTTATTCTCATCTGGGTTAGAAGAGTTTAAGAAACAAATTGCCAAAAATGGGTAAAGCCAATAAAATATTCTTGTGCTTATTTTGTGGGTGATTGAAATCAGATATTATTGTGTGCAATGTCAACACTCTTTAATTTCGTATCAATAATTGAAATAAATTTGAAAAATACACCAATTTTTATTGATGTTTAATCGTTGATTATTCTAAATTTAAAACAACGTGATATTTTGTTATTATAGGAAATAGTTCTTTAGTAAAAGCTAACATTTCTGAGTTTTTATTCTCAATAAATTCTACTTCGATAATATCCCCAGCACCATAATTTGCTATGTTGATTATATTGCCGATTTGATTTCCCTTATGATCAATAACTTTAAGACCTTTTAAGTCTTCGATATAAAACTCGTCTTCTTCTAATATTTCTGGTAAACAGCTTCGAAAACAATAAAGAGATTTTTTGATTAATTTTTCTGCTTCTGTTCTAGTATTAGAGTTTTCTAATTTACAAATTAAATTTCCATTTGATTTAATTCGAAGGATTTTTAAGTTAATAATATTTTGATCCTGATCGAAAATTTTTAACTTAGTAATATTTTCAGCAGGTTGAGTAAATGATTTTACAATAACTTGACCCATTATTCCATGAGCTGATGATATAACACCTACAATAATTAATTTGTCATCTTGGTTGTTTTTTTGAGCAAATAATTGATCTGACATCTAAAAAGCATTATCATGAATTAAACAAAAACTACTACAAATGCAGTAGTTTGAAATAATAAATAATATATCATGAAAAAAATAATACTACTATCTTTGTTTGCTGCATTTTCTGGGTTTTTGCTACTGATTTTCTGTTCTATATATTTAACAGATTATAGTAAAATTTATACAGATTTTGCTACTAGCGCTAAGATTAAGAATATCGATAATAGTCACATAAATTATAAAATACATAAATTTCCTGTACCTAGTTTATTAATTGATGAAATAAAAGAAAATGAAAAAATAGAATTCAAAAATATAAAAATTAAGTTTTCCTTATGGTCTGTTTTAAGTTTTAACCATAAGATTTCTGACATAGAGATTGATCAGTTAGTAGTTTATTTATCAAATGATGATATAAATTATATAGAGCACGATGAATTTATCAGCGAACTAATTCAAAAAGAATTCCTTAATATTTCAGCAAAAATCGGTAAATTAATTTTTGTTGAATCAGATAAAGATATCCCTCTTATAATAGAAAATTTTACTTTCTCTGGAGATAAAGAAAATAGAAAATTTAAAGGAGAGGTAGCATCAGTTGGTAATTTAAAAGGTGAATTTATTAGAATTGATGATCAAATTAATTTTAACCTTGACCTTGATAGCTCTGGATATAATTTAAAACTAAAAGAAATATATGAAAAATCGATATTAAAAAGCGGTGAAATGGAGATCGAAACTTTATTTCTTGCTCAGGAGGTGGTGTCATTATTACCAGATTTTGCTAATTTATCTACTGAATCTATTGCCAATGAAAAAGTAACAATTACCTTAGATATTTTACCATCAAATAAATGGATTAATTTTAAAAATATTCTTATTGAATCTAAATCTATAAAAGGTTCCGGAGAAATAGCTCTTAGTAAAGATAAAAAAGATATTAACGATGTTAAAATCAATTTTAGTAAATTTGATTTAGATAGTTGGAGTAAAAACGAGAAGATTACTAATGTAAATCAGAATAACTTATTAAGCTCCTCTGATCTTATAAATAAAATGACCTTTCACAATAATACAAAAGTAACAATTCTAGCCAAAGAAATTATATTAAATCCCAATAATATTTTAACGGATTTTAGTTTGAAATTTTCTAATCAAAATGGTCAGATAAAAGTTGAAGATTTATCTTGTGATTTTGATAAAAATTCTGATTTTAGGGTTAATGGTATCGTGTCAACAAATTCCTTCCGTAGTATTTTTAAAGGTAGAATAGCTATAAACCATAAAGATCTTAATGATTTAGCTGAATTTATTGGCGGCTCTCAAGTAAGGACTGAAAATAAAATACCATATAGTTTAGTATCTGATATTAAATTTAGTTCAGTAGATATTTCTATGCAAAATTTAGTAATAAATACAGCTTCTACTGAAATAACCGGTTCTTTTTTTACTAAATTTATTGCTAATTCCCCAAGAATCAATGCTAATTTAAAAATTAATAAAGTTAACTTAGATAAGGGAGATTTACCGTTTCTAAATTACTCATATAATTATGCTTTGGGACTAACTGAAGACTCAAAAAATGAGAATTACTTAAACAAGTTTATTCCATTGAGAGAAATAAATTCTATCAGTAATTACGATATTAGTTTTGACCAGCTAAGTTTAAGTAACAAATTATACAAAAATGTAAAATTTAATCTTAATCTTATGCCAGGGGAGGCTAAATTGGAGAATTTATCATTAAATGATGATAAAAATTCTGTGGATATGACTCTAGAACTTATAGCTTCTGGTATAAAACCATCTTTTAATATAATAATTAATAGTGGAATTCTTGAAGTTGATTTTCTTTCACCAAGATCTTTTTCTGAAATGAGAAAGCAAATATTGGAAAAATTAGCTCTTGATAAAGTTGACCTGAATATAAACTTTAACATTGATAAACTATATCAGGACGATTTTTCTCTTGGTAGAGTTGTACTCAAAGCTAAAAATAACAAAACTTTATTTGAGATCAGTAAATTTGATACTGATCTACTAGGCGGTAGGATGTATTCTACTGGCAGCATATTACTTGAACCATATACGATAAATTTTGCATATGCCTTAAATTCAGTGATTATTAAAGAGTTATCTAAATTAATGCCTTCTTTTTTTGAAACAGACGGTGTGATAAGTATAAATGGCATGTGGTCTACAAATGGTTCTTCTCTTGAAGAACAATTATATAATTTATATACAAAATCAAATCTTATTATCAAAGATATGGTAGTAAATAATTTGTCTATTGATGATATTGTTCAATCTACTTCTGAAGCAGATTATAATATCAAAAATTTTAAAGATGATATAAAACAAGCTTTGTTAACTGGAAAAACAAATATTAATGAATTAAAGGCTGAATTAGAGCTTGTTAAAGGGTTATTTAGTTTTAAAAATGTAAAGTTTCAAACTAAATATACTTCAGGTGCAGCCGCAGCAAATTTTAATTTATATGATATGAATATAGACCTTTCTTCAGTATTTGTATTTTCTTTGTCTAAACAAAATTATGGTAAAAGTTATAATGATTATGCTACGACAAAATTAATTCTTAAAGCTAGTGGTAATTTATTCTCTCCCAAAAAAGAATTTGACACAAAAGAATTTGAAAATTTGTTAAATGCTAAAAGCACGGTAAAAAATAACTGATTTTTTACCGAAGAACCGAAGACTTGATTATAACAAAAAGTTAATTTTTATTATAAATAATTTTTAGTTGTTTTATAGTTCTTGGGGTTGAATCTATTATTTCTACAGTTACCTCTTCTGTTATATGAATAACATCTCCTTTTTCTGGAACAGTTCCAGCCTTTGCAAGGACAAGACCTCCTATAGTATCAAACTCATCATCTTCTTCTCTTAATTTAATGTTAAGGAGTTTTTCTAGCTCTTCTATTTCCATTCTGGCATTAGCTACAACTAATCCTGGTTTTAGAATTTGGAAAGTCTCTAAGGTTAGGTTTGTATCATGCTCGTCATCAATTTTACCAACTATTGACTCAATAATATCTTCAATGGTTACTATGCCATCCGTTCCACCATATTCATCAACTACAATAGCAATATGGGTACGATTAATCTGCATTTGTCTTAGTAGGTCAATTAGAGTCATTGAATGAGGTGATACTATATGTTTCCTCATTAATTTTTTTAAACTGTATTTCTTTGATTTTGCTATTATCTCAAATAAATCTTTAATATGTAAAAAACCAATAACATTATCTAGATTATCTTTGTAAACTAAAGTTCTAGTATGACCATATTTGATAATTGTTTTACTTAACTCTTCAAGAGAAATGTCATAACTTACAGAAATTATATCTGATCTTGGTATCATTACATCTTCAACTGTTTTTTCAGCAAAGCTTTCGAAATTTTTTATAGTTACATTTTGCTGAGTATGAGTAGCGTTGGTAGTTTCTTTTTTATTGTGATAATTTTTTTGCTTTTTTGATAAAGAGCTAGGTATAGTCAATAGTTTGCTAAAAAACTTTTTAATATGAGATTTTAATAAATTATTTTTTTCCGGAGGTTCTTCTATATCTGATTTTTCTGGCATATAAGTTTTTGTTACCTTTTTTTAGTATTTATAAATAGGGTGATTTAATAGATAATTGTTGTAAAATATTTATCTCTATATTTTGCATTATTTCGGTTTCTTCGTCATTATTATGATCATAACCAATTAAGTGTAATATTGAGTGTAATAGTAAATGTTTAAAGTGATCTAAGAATATTAGTTTTTTCTCTTTTGCTTCTTTGAAAATTGTTTCAAAAGAAAATGCTATATCTCCTAAATACATATAATCCAAGTTTGGTTCAAATTCAAGTATTCGTCTAAAATTTATATCTACATCTGGAAAAGACAAAACATTTGTTGCGCTATTTTTATTTCTGAACTCTTGATTCAGTTGTTGCATTCTCTTGTCGTTAGTAAGTAATATAGATAGTTCTATATTCTTAATTTTGCTAAAATTTTCGTAGTTCTTTATTACTTCACTCAAGATTTGTTTGAACAATGTAGGTTTTATCTCGCTATATAAATTCCACTCGCTATTATCTTGGGCAATTTCTATAGTAAATTTCATAAAATAATGCTAGTTTACTTTCAAATAGAAATCACATGATACATGTAATTTTATGAAAAATAAATATTATAATTTTAATTAATCATAATGTCTGAAGGGGAAGAGCAAGAACAATCGTCAAAAACCGAAGAACCGTCTCAGAAAAAGCTTGATGAGGCCTTGGAAAAAGGGCAGGTTGTTAATTCTAAGGAAGTAACAAGTTTTATAATGCTTTTATTGATCACTATAACAGCTATTTGGGTGATACCTTATACTATGAGTATTATAGGTGGAAAGTTAAGGTTTTTTGTTGAATATTCTGGTAAATTATCAATCGATGAAGGAAGCTTGTCAATTTTACTTATTGACCTAATGAAAAAAACTTTGATTTATATAAGCCCAATATTTTTTGTAACAATTATTAGTGCTTTTGCTTCCTCTTATATTCAGCATGGTGAATTTATTTTTACAACCGAACAAATTCAACCAAAATTATCAAAAATTTCTATTGCCAAAGGGTTTTCTAGAATTTTTTCAATGAAAAATTTTATCGAATTTTTAAAAGGCATTTTTAAAATTAGTTTGGTAGGGTCTTTTGTTTATTTAGTAATCTTATCAGATGTTAAAGAGATGACGCAATATCAGGAATTATCTATTGCTGGTATTCTAGATCAGTTAAAAACAATGATTTTTGATATATTAATACTGGTTACTATTATTATGGCAGTAATTGCATCTATCGATTTTACTTATCAAAAATATGATCATCATAATCAACTAAAAATGACTAAACAAGAGGTGAAAGATGAATATAAACAAACAGAAGGAAATCCGGAGGTTAAACAAAAAATTAGAGCTTTGCGGCGCGAGCAATCTCAACGTCGTATTAAGCAGACTGTGCCAAACGCAACTGTAGTAATTACTAACCCAGAACATTATGCTGTAGCTTTAAAATATGAAATAAATGACCTTACAGCTCCAGTTTGTGTTGCTAAGGGTCTTGATCTAATAGCGCAAACAATCAAAGAAATTGCTAAAGAAAACAAAATTCCAGTAATTGAAAGCCCCCCTCTTGCCCGAGCTTTGTATAAAGATGTTAAAATTGATCAAGAAATACCAGTAGAGCATTTTGAAGCAGTAGCTAAAATTATTTCATATGTTATGTCACTTGAAAAAACAGCAAAAGAAAAGAGAAAAAAGAGATGATAAAAATAGCACCCTCAATATTATCGGCTGATTTTGCCAATTTGGGATATACTCTCAAGAAGCTTGAAAAAGCAGGGGCTGATTTAATCCATATTGATGTTATGGATGGATTATTTGTGCCAAATCTAACGTTTGGACCAGCTTTTATTGAAAAAATTAGAAATCATACAAAACTACCTTTTGACGTTCATCTTATGATAAATAATCCAGAATATTCTCTGATGCAATATATAAAAGCTGGTGCTGATTATATTACACTGCATCCTGAAACAACAATTCATCTAGATAGAACTATTAATTTAATAAAAGATGCTGGTGTTAAAGTAGGTGTGGCACTACTACCAACTACTAGCCCTGATATATTGGAGTATATTTTGGATAAAATTGATTTGGTTCTAATAATGACTGTTAACCCTGGGTTTAGTGGTCAAAAATTCATGCCAGCCCAACTATCTAAGCTAAAAAAAATTGTTAACATAATTGGAGATAAAAATATTATCATCTCAGTAGATGGTGGGATTAACAAAGAAACGGCAAAATTATGTAAAGAGCAGGGGGCTGATTTATTGGTATCTGGTCAGTATGTTTTTGATGGTGATTATGAAGAAAATATTAGTAATTTAAAAGGATGTTAGAGACTGTAAAAGAATTAAAACATCAGATTTAAACTACCTGAAGCCTACTCTACGACCTCGCTATTAACTTCCATTTTTGCTATTTCCACTTCTACTCTGGTTTGAATTTCTTTTGCTAATTGCTCGAGCTCTGGAGTGTTAAATTTATTTTTAGCATTCTGTATAGAATCTTGAAGATTATGTAAATGTCTCTTGGATAAAGTATTTTGTATCAGAGATAGCTGAAGATCCTTCAAGCATATAAAAGCTTGATCTGCAAAATTATCAAGATTTTGTAGATCATTAGCATATTCGTCTATTTCTTGTAAAAATAACATTGGAGAAACACCGCTTACTTCTTCAGTTGGAGTGTTTGAGTAATTTTTATGAGTTGTAAGACCATGAGAAAAATTTGTTTTCTTATTGGTGGGTTTTTTGCCAAGTTTTTTTAATTTTTCTGTAGATTTGATATTTTGTGTTGAATGGTCAATTGTCATCATAATTTTGAGCACATATTTCTTGAGTTTACTAGCTAAATATAATATTCTCTGCAATTACAAAATTAGAATATAGAGCTTTGTTTATTATGTTTCAAACATTAACTGATAATTTAAATAAAATTTTCGAAAAAATCAAAGGTACAGGAGCTTTAACAGAGTCGCATATTGATTCTGCTATGCGAGATATCAGAATTGCTTTACTTGAAGCAGATGTTGCGTTACCAGTGGTTAGGGCTTTTATTTCTGAAGTTTCTATAAAAGCTAAAGGTGTAGAGGTCGTAAAATCTGTTTCTCCAGCTCAAATGGTTATAAAAATCATCAATGATGAGATGATTCAATTACTACAACCAGATGAAAATGAATCAAAAATAAATTTACAAAATGTTGCTCCAGTTAATTTACTAATTGTAGGTCTGCAAGGTAGTGGTAAAACAACAGCTAGTGCAAAACTTGCTTTAAAACTTAAAACGCAAGGAAAAAAAGTATTGTTAGTTTCTTTGGATACATATAGACCAGCTGCGCAAGATCAACTCGAGATATTAGCAAAATCAATAGGAGTTGACTCTCTCCCTATTATAAAAGATCAATTACCTATTGTTATTACTGAAAGAGCTATTAATGCTGCGAAATTATCAGGTTACGATGTAGTGATATACGATACCGCTGGTAGATTACATATAGATGAAGTAATGATAAATGAAGCAATAAAAGTCAAAGCTTTAATAAATCCAACCGAAACTTTTTTGGTTATGGATGCAATGATAGGTCAGGATGCCATAAATGTCGCTTCAAGTTTTAATCAAAATTTGAATATTACAGCTATTATTTTTTCTAGAATTGATGGTGATTCAAAGGGTGGGGCGGCTTTAAGTGTTCGTTATATAACTGGTAAACCAATAAAATTTTTAAGCACTGGAGAAAAACCAGATGCATTTGAAGAATTTGATGCTAAAAGAATAGTCTCTCGAATATTAGGTATGGGAGATGTTGTTTCATTTGTTGAGAAGGCTGCAAGTATTATTGATCGTGATGAAGCCGAAAAAACAGCTATAAAATTAAAGAAAGGACAGTTTGATTTAGAAGATTATATATCTCAGATTAAAATGATAAAAAAAATGGGTGGTCTTGGTAGTATGATGAGTTTTTTACCAAAGATGGGTAAACTATCAGAAAAAATAGGAGATATTAATTCTGGTGATAAAGTGCTAGTAGGTCAGGTTGCAATAGTAAGTTCTATGACAAAAAAAGAACGTAAAAATCCAGATCTTTTGAATGCTTCAAGAAAAATCAGAATAGCTGGAGGATCTGGAACTACAGTACAACAAGTTAATACTTTACTCAAACAGTTTAAACATATTAGCACAACTATGAAAAAATTATCCAAAATGGATCCAAAAGCATTGATGCGTAGTGGAATTGGGAAACTTTTTTCTTGACTATATTCTGAAATAAACTTACACTACCGCCTTATAAAAGGCTGAATTAGTTAATATATTAGGTAATTGAAATGAGTAAAGGAAAAGCAAAAATAGCTTCTAAAAACAACCCAGAGGGAAGGGGTCAGGCAAAGGAATATTTTCATAATGGTAAGAAAATTAAACCTGTAAAGTTAGTTATGGGTAAAAGATCTTATTTTGCTGCTGAATATGATGAGTCTGGGGATCTAGTACTTGGTGGCGATGGTCAAGCAATGCCTTGGGCTAGTGCAAAAAACAGCCGTTAACTTAAAACTTATTGTTCCTGGTAAATGAAATTATCTTTCGAATTGTTAAAATTGTTAGTCTGCCCATTAACAGGAAAATCTTTGTTTTATAATAAAGAAGCTATGCTTCTTATTAACCAAGAGGATGGATTGGCTTATCCAGTAAGTAGTAGATGGGATACCACTTCTTCTTCCTGCTGAAGCTAAGAAAATAGTATAACCTAACATCTATTTATTTTTTCAAGTCTCTATTTTAAGAGGTTGTTGGTGTAAGTTTAATGATCAGCTAAAAAATATTTACCAAAAAGAACGTAATAAATATCAAAAAATGATGCTTTTATGAATTTTATTTCATGACTAATAGCTTATGAAATTATACCCAAAACCGTCCTTCAGGGACTGTTTTCTTACCTAAAGCTTTTACAAGCTCATCTTTTTGATTCTTAAGTTTACTAATCTGTTCTTTGTATTCACCAACATCTTTTGCTGTCTCAAGTGCTAACGATGCATTGTTTAAAAATTGTTTTTTCCAGTTCTGCATAGTTTTAGCAGTTATTTCATATTTCGTTGATAACTGACCTGTTTTCGATTCTTCTTTTAGCATCTCTAATACTATTTTAGTTTTTACTTCTGCGCTAAAAGTTTTAATTTGTTTTTACCCATTTGTTCCTTTTTGATTCTATTAATTATCCTGTCTTCATTGAGAAACAAAATCACTTTCTTTTTTGTCTAAATCTTTCAGTCCATTATATTCTATTTAATCACGCAATCTTTTAACTCTATAAGCAAAGCCTCGGCTTCCACTAAAATATCTGTAGGATTTTTTAAATTTTTAATAAAAAC
This sequence comes from Rickettsia typhi, assembly GCA_945883665.1. Classification (GTDB taxonomy): domain Bacteria; phylum Pseudomonadota; class Alphaproteobacteria; order Rickettsiales; family Rickettsiaceae; genus Megaera; species Megaera typhi_B. The sequence goes on from CAMCXV010000004.1 coordinate 26,929, forward strand.
TAATTTATTATCAGGTTTGATTTTAGCATGCCGTGGAAATTTTTGTATAAATAACATCACAATATCAGAAACATCAAAATTCTTATTAAATTTGATAACAAACCCACCAGGACCACTATCAAGACTTTCAATTTTAAAAACTTGGCAAGCAATTTTTATCTCAACTATCTTCAGCAAATTAGTAAACTCTTCTGGTATAGAGCCAAATCTATCTATCATCTCATCCCTAAATGCTTCGATCTCAGGACGATTTTTAAGATTCGCCGTTTTTCTATATATAGCAAGACGGAGCGAAGTATCTTCAATGTAATTAGCTGGAATATATACCGCAAGACCAAGATTAATAGAAGTGCTAAAACCTGTGTTTTCTTTTTTATCTTGTTGATTTTTTAGCTCTGATATAGCTTCATCTAGCATTTCTTGATACATTTCAGAGCCTATTTCTCTAATATGTCCAGATTGCTCATCTCCAATCAAATTACCAAAACCGCGTAAGTCCATATCGTGACTTGCAATAGTAAAACCAGCGCCAAGGGAATCAATATTTTGTAAAATTTCCAATCTTTTTAAAGAATATTTTGTAGTAATTGTATCACTCATCAGTGTCAAACAAGCATAACCTCTTACTTTACCACGACCAACCCTACCTCTAAGTTGATAAAGTTGACTAAGACCTAGCATATCTGCTCTATGAATTATTATTGTATTGGCAGAAGATATATCAATACCAGATTCTATTATAGTTGTTGAGAGTAATATATCAAATTTACCATCACAAAACTCATTCATTATATTATCAAGCTCGCTGGGTAACATCTGACCATGAGCTATCTTAAATTCAAGTTCAGGAACATATTCTAACAATTTCTTTGCAACCCATTCTATATCTTTTATCCTTGGTACTACGTAAAAACTTTTCCCTCCTCTGAAACGCTCACGCATAAGAGTATCTCTAATTATTATACCATCAAATGGCATAACAGTAGTTCGTACTGGTAATCTATCTATAGGAGGTGTTGCGATAAGACTTAAATCTTTAAGCCCAGACATTGACATTTGCAAAGTTCTTGGTATTGGTGTTGCAGAAAGTGATAATACATGTACATCAGATTTCAAAGATTTCAAACGCTCTTTTTGTGTAACCCCAAAATGTTGTTCTTCATCAATAATTAAAAGTTTTAAGTTTTTGAATTTGATTTCTTTTGATAGAAGAGCATGAGTACCTACTATAATATTTATCTTTCCGTCTTCTATATCTTTCTTTATTATTTTTGCTTGAGTAGTAGTAACTAATCTAGATAATTGACTGATGCAAATATCCAGACCTTTAAAACGCTCAAGAAAACTCATGTAATGTTGGCGACATAAAATAGTAGTGGGAGCAATAATTGCCACTTGAGGATGGTCGTCTTCATAATCAAATCCCACCATAAAAGCCGCCCTCATGGCAACTTCTGTTTTACCAAAACCAACATCGCCGCAAATTAATCTATCCATTAATTTGCCACTTTTTAAATCTTCTTCAATATCAGCAATCGCAGAAAGTTGATCTTCTGTTTCGCTATAAATGAAACGATTGCAAAAATTTAAATACAGCTCAGGATCAAAATTAACAGCCTGTGTTCTGCACAACTCTCTCTCTGCTGTTATCTTAATCAATTCATTAGCAATGTCTTTTATTCGATTTTTCAGTCGAGCCTTACGCTTTTGCCAATTCAAACTACCAAGCTTGTCAAGAATAGCATCTTCATTACCATATTTTTTTATTAGATCAATATTTTCTACTGGTAAATAGAGTATGTCATTATTAAAATAGACGATTTTCAAACAATCATGCGGGACGTCGCTAACTATTATAGTTTCTATCTTTTCAAATCTACCTATACCGTGTTCCTTATGAACTATAAGCTCTCCTTCTGTAATATTATCAAGCTCAATTAAAATATTCTTAAGTTTTCTTTTAGTAGATTTATGGCTCTGAGAAGTGAATTTCTTACCTAAAATATCTTGCTCTGAAATAAACAAATATTCTTTACTAAAAAATCCATGGGACAAAGGAGTGATAGCTGTATTTATTGCAAATTTTTTTGCTTCTGTAAGAAATGATATATTATTAGTTTTATACTCTTGATTTTCAATGATATTTTTTATCCTCTGCTCCGAACTTTTTGCACCACAACAAATAATAATTTTTTTATTTTTGTTATTATTAATTAAATTAATTAATAAGTTATTTTTATCCCCATTGCGAAGATCAGCAACGTCATTATTATTTAAACTAAGATCATGAGAAGACCAATCAATTTTGGGCAGTAATTCAAACTCTCTGACTAAATCTATTTTTTGAAGATCGGAAGCAACAGCAAATTCGGCATTATTTTCTTTAACAGCATCTATTTCCTCAAAATTACTATCAATAAAGAAATTACTACCTAAACTAAGTAATTTCTTTAAATTGTCACTTGACAAAATAAGCTGATCAGGACTAATGGCAAAATAAAATGAACTAGGATTCAGTTTATTAGATAGCTTTCTTGATTGATAAAAATCTTCATAAGATTTTTCTAATTCTACAATTGATTGCAGAGACAAATTATCGTAAATTATCACATGATCAAATAAATAATCCGTTAAATTAGCCATTTCTTCGTAAAATAACGGTAATAAATGTTCATAACCCTGAAATTTTCTTCCAGCAATGATTGATTCATACATTTGATGTTTAACATAATTTACACCAAAGTTTTTTAGAAAATTCCTTCTAAATATCTCTATATTATCTAAATTTAAAATTGCTTCCATAGCTGAAGATAATTCTAATTTATCAAGTGATTTTGTTGAAATTTGGCTATTTACATCAAATTCTTTAATAGATTCCACAACCTCCCAACCAAAATTAATCCTATATCCCTTTTTATTCGAATGTACTATATCAATTATTTCGCCTCTGATAGCAAACTCTCCACTATCTATTGCGCTTGATGATCTAGTAAATCCATTATTAACTAAAAAAAATGCTATCTCTTCTATAAATACTTTATCACCTGGGGAAATGGTTATAACTGAATTTTTAAAAATACTAGGCAGCGGAACTTTAACAATTAAATTCTGTGCATTTGTTACTATAATCTTTGGCGATTTATTAAAACTTAAACTGGTTAAAACATTTGCTCTTGCCGTTGTTATCTCAATATTGGGAGAAACGCGATCGTAAGGTAGCGTATCTAAAGAAGGAAAATATAAAACATTGCTGTCATCAATTTCACCAAGTAAAAACTGAAGATGCTTGTATGCTTTTAAAGTTGATTCTTCATCGGCAAATGTAAGTAAAATATTTTTTTTTATGTGATTAAAATATTCACAGGCAAAAAAACATTTAGAAACAAAGGGTATATTTATTTTTTGCATTATTTATAAGGTTTGAAATTTAATAACTGAATAATAACAGAGTTGAGCTTTTCTTTTGGTAAAATCTTTTTTTTTGTATACCAATCATAAATATCCGCATCTTCTAACTGCAATATATTTGAAAAAAGATTTATTTCAGTATCTGTCATTTTATCTAGATTTTTCTTTGCAAATTCACCAATTATAATATCTGTTTCTTTGCAACCTCTGTTGCAACTTTGATAAAGTAATTTTTTTATCATTTGTTCTCTTTTTTGAATAGTCATAGATAAAATCTTGCAAAAAAATTTATTACTAATATTATTCACTTCTATGAGACAAATTTCAAGCCTATTTTATTGATACAATTAATTTTTAACTTCATTATTTAAATTTGTTAAGCATTTCTTGATCCATAATCAAATATATATGAAACAACTAGAGCAATTCGCAAACATGTCAAAAGATGATAAATATTATGACCAATTGTGGGTTGATGTTAGTCGTGACCTCGTAAGTCATTATGGCGAAGCACTTTTTAAAAACTGGTTTAGTAAAATTAATTTTTGTGAAAAAACAAAAAATGGAACATTAATCTTATCTGTTCCTAGTAATTTTATAAGAGATTGGATTAAATCTAATTACTTCGATACTATAGCAAAATTATTTATTCACTATGATCCTGAAATAAAATCATTAGATATAATTACGAAAGATATTATTCCCACAGTAAATCCATTGCAAAAAGACTTAGCAAAAATTGAATCTATAAATTCTGTAAATTCAGAAATAGAAAATAGTACTACAGCTTTTCTTGATCAAAGATTTACTTTTGAAAATTTTGTAATTGGATCACCAAATGAACTTGCATATGCCGCAGCATTAGCGGTTGCTGAAGCAAAAAAAGCTGTGACTAAATCTAATCCTTTGTTTTTATATGGCGGTGTTGGTCTGGGTAAAACCCATTTAATGCACGCTATTGCTTGGCATTCTAGAAAAAAAAATCCCAAAAGGAAAGTTTTGTATATGTCGGCTGAAAAATTCATGTACCGATTTATCAAAGCTCTCAGAAGCAAAGATGTAATGGCTTTTAAGGAAGAATTTAGATCTGTTGATGTATTAATGATTGATGATATTCAATTTATATGTGGCAAAGATAGTACTCAAGAAGAGTTTTTTCATACCTTTAATGCAATTATCGATAATAATAAACAAATGGTTATTTCTTGCGATAGATCGCCATCAGATCTTGATAATATCGAAGATAGGATTAAATCAAGGCTAGGTTGGGGATTAGTTGCAGATGTACATAGCACTACTTATGAGCTAAGAGTTGGGATATTACAGTCAAAATTAGAACAAATGAATATTCAGATTGCTCAGAATGTTATAGATTTTTTGGCTGCAAAAATCACTTCTAATGTAAGAGAATTAGAGGGGGCTTTAAATAAAGTAATAGCACATTCAACTTTAATTGGTAGAGAGATAAATCTTGAAAGCACGCAGGATATTTTACGAGATTTATTACGTTCTAATGAAAGAATAATTACTATAGATGATATACAAAAGAAAGTAGCTAATTACTATAATATCAAAGTTCTTGAAATGTCTTCTGCTAGGAGAGTAAGAGCGGTGGTTAGACCAAGGCAAATAGCAATGTATTTATCTAAAATACTCACTCCAAAAAGCTTGGCAGATATTGGCGCAAAATTTGGAAAAAAAGATCATACGACAGTTATGCATGCGGTCAAAAAAGTAGAACAATTAATGTCCAGTGATAGTGAATTTCGAGAAGAGGTTAATCTGCTAACAAGAATGCTACAAAGCTAATATGTAATTTAACTCATAATAAATATTTAATTATGTCTAAAAACACAAATAACAATAGTTTAGAACTAACAATTCCAACCAAAGAATTATCTTACAGCCTTAATTTTGCATCTTCGATCGTAGAAAAAAGAAATATTGTTTCGGAATTAAGTAACGTAAAATTAGTCGCTTATAATGGAACTTTAGAAATAGGAGCGACAGATCTTGACCTATATTTAAAACAAACTATAGGAGCTGATATAAAACAAGAAGGTCAATCAACTGTTTCAACACAAATTTTATCTGAAATAGTTAGAAAAATCCCTGACAAAGAAATCATCTTAAAGCAGGAAACGGGCTCAGAATATCTGCAAATTATTACAAATTCATGCAAATTTGAATTACTCACCTTACCTGCTATTAATTTTCCAGAAATGGAAGATTTAGATACTGAAGTTTCATTAAAAGTTAGTTGCGCAGAATTTGCACGTATTATTGAATATTCATGCTTTTCCATGTCTAATGAAGAAACTAGATATAACTTAAATGGTATATATCTACATGTCAAAAAAGGAGAGTTTGCCAGCGCCGCTACAGATGCTCATAGATTTTCAATAGCTGTAAGTAACATAGCAACTATAGCAAATGATTTTGGGGTAATTATTCCTAAAAAAACCGTTACTGAATTATTGAAAATAGTAAAAGATACAAAAAATATACACTCAGATTTACTAGTCACTCTAGGAACAAATAAAGTTAAATTTGCATGTAATAATTTAATCCTAATCTCTAAATTAATTGATGGTAGCTTTCCTGAATATCAGAGTTTTATTCCAACCTCTAATGAAAGTAAATTGGTAATCAACACAAAATTACTTGCAAATGCAATAGATAGAGTTGCCACTGTTACAGTAGATAAATTTCGAGCTATTAAACTTGTATTAAATAATTCTTACCTTACGGTTACAGCAACAGGCGAATCAAAAGGCATAGCTAGCGAAAATATAGCTTTTTCTAAAGATAATAAAGAAAGTTATTGTATTTTTTCTGGCAATGATATTACTATTGGTTTTAACCCAAGATATATTATGGATGTTTTGGGAGCTTTAAAAGAAGAACAAGTGCAAATTTATCTAAGCGATACCTCCTCTCCTGTTCTTATCAAAACAACAGAAAACCCTAAAGATAATTTTGTTGTTATGCCTGTAAAAGTATAGAACTAAAACTATTAACAGTTGAAAAAATGCATTCATTTAATGACACAAGATTGATCCCTTATAAAGCAGAGCTTGTTCGAGATATTATTCTAGATATAGAAAAATATCCGGAATTTCTACCATGGTGTTCTCAAGCAAAATTACTTTCAAAAATAGAAAATGAACTAAAAGCTGAATTAACAATTAACTTTAAGATTTTTACAGAAAATTACATATCGCAAATTATCACAACGGAAAATAACAAAACTATTGAGATAAATGTTGAGGCAATATCAGGTCCATTCAAAAAATTAACTAATTTTTGGATCATTAAAAAATTAAATAATGAATGCGAAGTGAATTTTTCTATTGATTTTGAATTCAAATCAATGATACTAGACGGCGTTGTAGGAACATTTTTTTCTATAGCAACGAGTAAAATTATTAATGCTTTTGAAACTAGAGCTTGTTATATTTTTGAAAATAGTGTGCCATGATAGCAAGCCATTAATAAGAAAATATAGCGACGGTGTATTTTTTTGTTAAAGAAGAAATAACTAATGCTAGAATCTAAACTGTTAAATTAATTAACACAATTGAATAATTAACAATGGAGAAGTTCATATGAACAAAGGAAATTTCGTATCATTTATTGCTGAAAAAAATAATTGTACAAAAGCAGAGGCAGAAAGAGTAATCGATATATTTACTAGCTCTGTTATTGATGCTCTAGGCAAAGGTGAAGATATAACTTTAGTTGGATTTGGTAGTTTCAGCGTAAGCAAAGTAGCAGCAAGAGCTGGTCGCAATCCTAGAACTGGTGATACGATACAAATAGCAGCATATAATCAACCTAAATTTAAAGTTGGTCAAAAGCTAAAAGATTCTTGTAATAAAACAAAATAATTATAGTCAGTAATGTCGGTTATTAAGCGCAACAGATGCACTATTACTGCGCTTAATTCCAGAGGTTTGGGTATTTCAAATTTAGATTCAAATATTGAGTTACCCTATACTATACCAGAAGAAATTGTAGAATTTGAAGAACATATTTACAGAAACAAAATATCTTATAGTCTACTTAGGATAATTGATGAGTCTAAAAATAGAATTACACCGCCTTGTAGATATTTTACTATATGTGGGGGGTGTAGTTTACAACATCTTGAACATAATTATTATTATCAGATAAAATTAGCTAATTTAAAGCGAGTCCTTGCAGAATATAATGTTATAGCAACCACAATACACAATATCAATTTTATTGGGGCTGAAAATCGTAGAAGAGCTGTTTTTAAAGCTGTAAAAAAACATGAAGTACTATTCCTAGGTTTTAAAAAATTACATTCTAATCAAATAGTAAATATTGATAATTGTTTGCTATTAACAAGAGAACTATCAGATTTAATACCACCACTCAAAAATACACTTCAAAAAATTTTAAGTGACAAAGAAAAATGTAAAATCCTTGTTACAATGGCGGATAATGGCATAGATTTAACAATTGAAATAGAAAATAACAATATTATTAGCACGGAAGCAAAGGAAATTCTTGAATATTTTGCTGTAAATAATAAAATCATAAGAATTACAATTATAAATAATATAAAATGGAACTTAATATATTTGTTGGAAAATCCATATATATTATTTGAAAATATAGCTGTAAAAATTGATAATCTTTGTTTTTTACAAGTTAGCAAAGAATCAGATATTATCTTAACAAAATTAGTAAATGATATTTTCGAAAAAATAAAGACACCTAATCAATTTCAAATTGCTGATCTATTCTGCGGCAGGGGTACTTTAACTATCCCAGCTAGTAAATTTGGTATTGTAGATGGTTTTGAAATGGAAAAAAATTCTGTAAAAGCTCTCGCAAATGCAATTAAGAACACAAATTTAAAAACTACCATATACCAACGTGATTTGTTTATTAAACCATTAGAATGGGATGAGTTAAATAAATATGATGTAGTAATCATTAACCCACCAAGGGCTGGAGCAAAGCAGCAAGCTTTTATACTCTCTAAAAGCACTGTTAAAACAATTATCTATTTATCATGCAATCCTGAAAGCTTTGCTCGTGATGCAAAACTTATTTTAAATAATAATAGATACCAACTAAAAGAGATAACACCTATTGACCAATTCTACTGGAGCCATCATATTGAATTACTCGCTGTGTTTGAGTTAAACATAGAGGTTTTTTAAGTAGGGAATTGTTGAAATTTTACTCATATAAGTTAGTTTAAATCTATGGTTATAGATATTAAAATTTCAGATCTTATTGCTTGCGATGGCAAAAAAACTTTTCTCTGTCTATATCATTTTTACTTGTGTGTTTTTAGTTGTTGAAGTAATGTGTTTATTAATGTTAATAATTTAATTATATAGTATGCGAAATATTTATTTTGCGATAATTTATTTGATAATTTCTTTTTGCTCTAATTCCGTTTATGCAACTATAGATTACGAGCTTAGGGAATCAAGAAAGTGCTCTAGCATGTTTTCTTATTTTGAAAGAAAGTATAATTTATCTACTAATAGTTTATATTCTATTTCATTGCATGAAACAGCAAAAAAACATTCTCATCACAATATTTCCGTTGTTTGGCCTTGGACAGTTATGAATAACAAGGAAGGAAAGGGGCGTCATTTCAAAACTCAAAATGAAGCTATACAATATGTAAGAATGCAATTTTTAGCCGGGAATAATAATCTTGATGTTGGTTGTATGCAAATAAATCTAAAACACCATCCTGAGGCATTCTCTTCTTTGGAACAGGCTTTTTCTCCTAGAAATAATATTGCCTATGGGGCTTATTTCTTAAGTGAAAATAAAAAAAAACTAGGCTCGATGGAAAAAGCTATAGGTAGATATCATTCAGCAACAGAACATCTTGCTTCAAAATATCGTAATAATGTTAGTAAAATAAATCAAGCTATGCATGAATATAATAATAATCTAAAGAAACTTGTGAATATTTCTGATAAATCTCAATATCAAGAATCTGTAAATTCATATTACAGAGAGGGTAAGAGAGATTTATCTTATAAAAAAAATAATCGTTATTTGGTAAATAAAAGCAAATCATATCCAAAAACTCGTGTTAATGTTGGTAAGATTCAAAACGACGATTGGTTCAGAAGAAAAGTGTATCAGCGGTGATGTTTGACAAAAACTTAATAAACAAAAACAAAGAAAAATCTATTGATAATATTAAAAACTCAGATTTTTATAAATTTATCTATTCTGATTTAAAAGAAAGATTAGAGCCAATTGATAAAAATTACCAAGAGGTATTGTTGATAGATTTTTTTGATTATCATATGTTACAGCTTGATAATTTTTATCATATAAATTTTGTAAAACCATGTAATCTTGATTTGATAAAGAAAAAATCAATCGATCTTATATTATTTCCATTTGGATTACACTGGATAGAAAATATCCCTCATTTTTTAACTGAGGTTAAATTAATTTTAAAAGAAAATGGTATTTTTATTTGTAATTTTCCAGGTTCAGGTACTTTAAACTCACTTAGAAAGACTTTGTTTTTAGCTGAAGAGTACGTGAATTCTGTTCATTTTCCTCATATTTCACCTTTTATTAGATTTGAAGATATGACTTCTCTTCTTCAGCAAGCTGGTTTTGCTGAGAATATAATTGATTCTGAAACTATCGATCTCGAATATGATTCACCTATATCACTTATGAAAGATCTAAAAAATTTTGGAGAATCAAATATTATTTCTAATAGAACAAATTATTCTATTACAAAATCGATCTACAGATCTTTAGAAAATTACAGTGATAATAGTTTTTTAGATTGGGTGAATTTGATTAGTTTAATATCTAGTCCGACAAAAAACTCAATAAAATTAAAAACAAAATATTTTCCTAATAATTCATAAAGCTTATCTTGTGTTTCAAGTAGTTGATATGCTATCATCCATTGATTAAAAATTTACTTATTATGGTGAGGTTTATCCTATGCAAAAGTTTGATTTAGTAGTGATTGGTGGTGGTCCAGCTGGTTATACAGGGGCAATAAGAGCTGCGCAATTAGGAAATAAAGTTGCTTGTATTGAGAAAGAGAAAACTTTAGGTGGTACATGTCTAAATGTTGGTTGTATACCATCTAAGGCTTTGCTAAATTTTTCTGAGAAATACGAAGAGGCGAAGAAGAATTTTGCAGATATTGGTATTATAACAGAAGTAAAACTTGATCTTGCAAAAATGATAAGTAAAAAAGAGAGGGTAGTGGATGATCTATGCAAAGGGATAGAGGGTCTTTTTGTAAAGAATAAAATTACTAGAATAAAAGCTGTAGCAAAAATTATTGATAAAAACACCATTCAAGTGAATGGTGAGACAATTTTAGCAAAAAATATTCTAATTGCTACTGGATCTGAAGTAATGAATGTACCAGGTGTGGTTATAGACGAAAAGAATATAGTTTCTTCTACGGGAGCCTTATGCTTATCAAAAGTACCAAAAGAGATGGTAATTATTGGTGGTGGTTATATAGGTCTTGAGCTTGGTTCTGTTTGGAGAAGGCTTGGTAGTAAAATTACAGTTATAGAATACTCAGATAGAATTGTTCCTGCTCTTGATTTTGAGATAGGTAAATCTTTTCATAAAATTCTTGAAAAACAGGGGGTCGAATTTATTCTAAATACTAAAGTAATAAAAGCTGATCAAGATAATGGACGTGTTAATCTTGTTATTAGTAGTGTTAACGATAATAAGGAAAGTAAAATTTCCTGTGATGTAGCTCTTGTATCCGTTGGCAGGCGAGCAAATACCAATGGTCTTGGTCTTGTGGAACTTGGAGTTAGCGTTGATCAGCGTGGTATGATTAGCGTTAATGATCATTTCCAAACTAATTATCCTAATATATATGCTGTAGGTGATGTAATAAAAGGACCGATGCTTGCTCATAAAGCAGAAGAAGAAGCTATTGCAGCGGTTGAGTTTATGAATGGTCAAGCTGGTCATGTGAATTACAATTTAATACCAGCTGTTGTTTATACTTGGCCAGAAGTTGCAAGTGTTGGATCAACTGAAGAAGATTTAAAAAAAGCAGATATTGAATATAAAGTAGGTAAATTTCCTTTCTTAGCTAATAGTCGAGCAAGAAGCGCTAGCAATACCGAGGGGATGGTTAAAATCCTTGCTGATAAAAAAACAGATAGGGTATTAGGAGCTCATATTATTGGTCCAGATGCTGGAACTTTAATAGCAGAAATTGTAGCTTATATGGAATTTGGCGGATCTGCCGAGGATATTGCTCGTACTTGCCACGCTCATCCCACTCTTAATGAAGCAATAAAAGAAGCAGCTCTTGCCGTCGATAAAAGAACTATTAACATATAAGATGAAATTTTACACAAATCAATTGACTCAATTATTTGATAAAATTGCCACTGGCACTGTTAAATCTTTACTTTTATATGGTTATAATAGGGGTGGTATTTCTGATGTTATCAACCAATTGATTGCAGAATTTGATTTTTTAACAGTAAAAATAAATAGTAAAGAAGCCACAGAAGCAAATGTTAGCCTATTGGCTAATAGTAGTAATTTCTTTAACAAGAAAGAATTATTAAAAATTGATTATACTGGCTCGGCGATAAATAAGGAATTAAAACAATTCTTGTTAAAAGGAGATTTTACCAATGTTATTTGTTTTATAGGGGATGAGTCTCTAGCTTCTTCTGGAATAAGAAAGCTATTTGAAGATTCTGTGAACATGGCAGTAATTGGTTGTTATTACGATGATGAAAATACAGTGGCAAAATTTGCGAATATCTTAGCTGCAAAACATTGTAAAACAATTTCCCAAGAAGCTTTGTCTTACATTAAAGCTAATTTAAAGGGTGATCATCAGATTATTAAAAATGAACTAGAAAAATTGATTAATTATACGCATGATAAAGATCAAATCAGCTATGAAGATGTAAAATTACTCATAAGCTCAGATTTATCGGCTAGCGGAGATGAGATGTGCATATTTTTTAGTAAAAAGGAGCCAGAATTATTTTTAGCAGAAATAGAAAAGCTTAAAAGCCAGAACATCAACGAAATATTGATGATTAGAGCGTTAATAAGATATTATATCAATTTATTTATAGTTATTTCAAAAATTGAAGAGGGGGGTAATATCGATGTTGCTATTAAATCTCTTTCACCTCCAATATTTTTTAAGTATATAAGAGATTTTAGAAATAATGTTCAAAAATTTTCATCAAAAAATGTAGTAGAAATTATTAATTTATTACAAAAAGCTGAAATCAAATTTAAAAAAAATAGTAATAATTTTGATTTTTTTGAAGAGTTATATTTGCCTGCTCATGGTTATTACATATAATCATGAATAAATTATTTTTATATATATTATGAATTTTTTTAGAATCTCTATTTTTATTGTTTTACTTGAGTTTTTTGGAATTGCAAACGCTCAAGATCGTTATATTGCACAAATTGCAGTTGTCGATATTGAATCTATTTTAGAAAATTCTTTAGCTATAGCTGGGATTAAAAAATCTATAAATACATTAAGTCAGGATATACAAAATGATATATCCGAGCAGGAAAAAGAATTAAAAGCTAATGAGAAAAATTTACTTGAGCTGGAAAAAACTTTAACTCAAGAAAAATTCGATTTATTAGTGGCTAAATTTAATAAAGATGTTAACAAAGCTAAAAAAAATATACAATTTAAAAAGATTGCTTTAGAACAAGCTCATTCAGAATCAATAGAAGTAGTAAATCAAAAAATTATTTCTATAATTAGTGAATTAGCAAAAGAATATAATTTGAATATAGTGCTGCCAAGTTCTCAGGTATTATATATTAATAACGATTTGAATGTTACTCTTGAAGTTATATCGAAGTTAAACGATACTTTAAAAGAGGTGCCTGTTAATTATCAAAAATTCTTAAAGAATAATTAGTTAAATATCGTTTTGAAGATTTTTATAATAATGAAACAATCATGAGTTTATCAAAACAAAAAAATAAAAAAATAGGCATTTTTGGACTTGGAATAACTGGTATATCAGTATATAAAAATCTAATTAATGTTTCTGAAAGCATAATCTGTGGTGATGATTCTAAGGTAAATAAAGAAGCTTTTCTTATAGAGTTTGATAATCAGAATTTATGTTCCATAGAAGATCCAAAATGGACAGATCTTGATATAATTGTTATTAGTCCAGGTGTTCCTCATTCTCATCGTATTTTTGAAATAGCAAATAATAATAAAATAGTTATTACTTCTGATGTTGAGTTGTTTGTAGAGAATAATCCAAATTCTAATTTTATTTTTGTTACTGGGACTAATGGAAAAAGCACGGTAACAGCACTTACTGGTCACATTTTAAAGCAAGCGGGTCTTGATTATCATGTAGGAGGTAATATTGGAACTCCTATAATGTCTTTACCAACTAATAGAAAAGGCTATATAGTTGAATTATCTTCGTTCCAAATTGAACTTTTAAACAAGATAAATCCTAAAATATCTGTTATTATCAATATAACACCAGATCATCTTGATAGGCATGGTACAATTGAAGATTATGCTAAAATAAAAGCAAAAATTTTAACCTCTGATTCTTTGAAAATTATTGGTATCAATAGTGTTGTTTCACGCAATATTTATAATAAACTTAAGAAGAAACATAGTGCAAAAATAATTCCAATATCTACTAGAGAAAAGATTAAAGATAGTATTTTTTGCGATGATGCATATCTAGAAGATAATTTTTTCAATCAAAAAATCTATCCGCTTCCAGAACTTAAAAAATTACAAGGAGAGCATAATAAAGAAAATATCGCTATAGCTTATGCAATATGCAGAGCCCTTTCTGTGTCTAGTTTATTGATAATTGAAGCTTTGAAGAGCTTTCAAGGTTTGACTCATAGAATGCAATATGTTGCTCATTACAAAAATATAAATTTTTACAATGATAGTAAAGCAACAAATATATCTTCTGCTCTATCTTCTTTATCATCTTTTAATAATATTATTTGGTTTGCAGGTGGTAGATTTAAAGAAAAGAATCTTGAGGGTCTAAATTTAGTTTTGCATAATATAGAAAAAGCTTATTTTTTTGGTGAAAGCAAAAATCTATTTGTAAAATTTTTGGATTCTAATTTAAATTATAAAATAAAATATGAATTGTGTAATGATCTTGAAGATGCATTCATTAAAGCAACAGAATATTCATCAAAGATTAGTAACAGGCAGCTAAATTTTCTATTAGCACCAGCTTGTTCATCATACGATCAGTTCAAGAATTTTGAACAGCGTGGAGAGCTGTTCTGTTTGCTTGTTAAACTTTTTGTAAAAAAGGAAATATCAGATTTGTAAAACAAACTTTAAGCTTGTTTTGCTTTAAATCTTTTATTTATTTTGTTGATCACGAGAGTTCTGCCTTTTCTTTTAACTATACGGCAGTTTTTATCTCTTGTTTTTGCAGATTTTAATGATTTGAGAACTTTCATAACAATTAATTTAGATTTTTTTATCAACTTAGCTAAGGTGTCACTATAATAGATTTTTAACATAAGGTCAACTAAGAATAATAAATTTTTAATAATATAAAACATCTTTGTACTTGACCTTATCGTTTAAGAATTTTATCATTCAAAAGAATTAATTTTGGAGAAGAAAAGATGAAACCTTATAATGATCTAGCAAAAATCATTCACCGAGAAGGTTATATATTTATAATTATATTCGCTGTAATTACATTTATACTAGGGTCGTTTAGTGCAACATTCGCTTGGATTGGCGGGATTAGCACTGTTTGGTGCGCTTATTTTTTTCGCAATCCTGAAAGAGTAACGCCGATAAATGATAATTTTGTTATTAGTCCAGCTGATGGTATAGTTCAGGCGATAAAGGAGGTTACCCCACCATCTGAGCTTGGTCTTGGTGATGATGAAATGATAAGAATCAGTGTGTTTTTGAATATTTTTAATGTTCATATTAATAGGGTTCCATGTTCTGGTAAGATTTTAGCGCTTAATTATCATCCTGGGAAATTTTTTAATGCATCTTTAGATAAAGCAAGTATTCATAATGAGCGTCAGTCTGTTTTAATGGAAACAGTTTCAGGAGTGAAAATAGCTTTTGTTCAAATTGCTGGATTAATTGCAAGAAGAATTGTATGTGATTTGGAAGAGTCTCAAGTGGTGAAAGCTGGTCAAAGATATGGTCTGATAAGATTTGGAAGTAGGGCAGATATTTACTTGCCTCTAAAAACCAATATTCTGGTATCGGTTGGTCAAACATGTATAGGCGGAGAGACTGTTATAGCTGATACAAGTGTGACTAATTCCTCTCAGCTAAAATTTGAAGTAAGATAATTATAATTATTAGGCACGGATTTTGTCAAAGTTAAAAAAACCAAGAAGGATTTTAAAACCAGTGCCTGTTACTAAGTTAATTCCTAACTTAGTAACATTGGTAGGTCTTGTTGTTGGGATAAGTTCTATCAGATTTGCTCTTGATAGCAAATGGGAAATGTCGATTTATTGTGTGTTAGTAGCAGCTATTATTGATGGTCTTGATGGAAAAATAGCTAGGATGCTTAATGCCACCAGTCATTTTGGTGCTGAGCTAGATTCTTTGTGTGATTTTGTAAATTTTGGTGTTTGTCCAGCTTTCATAACATATTTGTGGTCCTTTCAACAATATGAATATAAGGTTGTATCTTGGGCTTCGATAACATTTTTTATCGTTTGCATGTGTATAAGACTAGCGCGATTTAACACTATGATTTTAAATCCAATAGAATCAAAACAAGCGATGGTTTTTTCAACTGGTGTTCCTGCTCCTAGTGGAGCAATACTTATGTTGATACCTATGATTCTTGATTTTGAAATCACTACATCCGCATATTTTGAGGATTTTAGTGTCAGAGGTCATACATTATTAATAAATATATATATTATATTTATAGCAATTTTATTGGCTAGTAAATTGCCAACAATATCAATAAAAAATCTTAATATTAAACCAGAATATATATCGCTCTGTATGGTAGTGTTTGCCATTATTATAATAGTAACAGTGATTTATCCTTGGTACATGCTTCCAATATTTGCTATAATATATTTCTTCTCTATTATTGTTTGTATTTATATATCAAAGAAATTATGAGTTTTATTTCCAAATATTTATCACATAGATATTTTTTTCCGGTGATAATTTTCATTTTTTTTCTTTTTGCTCTTTTAATTTATAATATCCATATATGGAGTAAAACAGAATATACTGATAACGCAAATATTGAAGCGGAAATATCACATGTTAGCTCAGAAGTTAGCGGCGTGATTAATGAAATATTAGTCACAGAAAATAATAAAGTTAAAACAGAGCAAATTATTGCAAAAATTAAAGACGATGATTATGCAGCTAATTATAAAAAATCTTTAGCAATTCTTGAAGGAGCTAAAAGAGATATAGAAGTAATAGAGCAGAATATCAAACTAGCAGAAATTGAAAAAGTAAGAGCAAAAGAAGGTTTTCAATTTGCTGAAACTAATTTGAAGCTTAGTCAAACAGATTATAATAGGGTTCAAAGACTTAAAAGTGATAATTATGCTAGTCAGCAAAGATTAGACGGTACTGAAGTAGCATTGGAAAAGGCAAAAAATGATTTTTCTCAATCAAAGCTTAATGTGCAAATAAGTGATGCAAAACTGATGCTTTTGGAAATACAGCGTTTATCTTCTATGGCAAAATACAGTACAATAGAACATGAGAACATTATTGCAAAAAGAGATTTAGATAATACTGCAATTCGCGCACCTATTGATGGAATAATTGGTAATAGTAACTTAAAACTTGGTAATTATGTAAGAGCAGGGGTAATTTTATTTTCTGTTATTCCAGAAAAGCTATATGTGAAAGCCAATTTTAAGGAAACTCAAATTAATAAATTTAAAGCTGGTATGGAAGTAAGAATGACTTTTGACTTTGCGCCTAACCATGAAATTGTTGGTTATATCAGAAATATTGCACCTGCTACTGGTTCAAAATTTAGTCTTTTGCCACCGTCTAATGCAACTGGTAATTTTACTAAGATTGTTCAGCGTGTAACAGTATCTATTGATTTTGAAATTCCTGAATCTTTAAAGGGTAAATTAAGTCCAGGTATGTCGGCAATAGTCAGGATCAGAACCGACAAAAAGCCGGTTCTGAATCATTAAATCTCTTTTGGGTATATTCCCCGCCGCTTGCGGCGTAATATGGAGGAATGAGCAAATATATACATAAAAGTCACAATGTGACCGTACTGCTGTATCACATGGTATTTCCAGCCAAATATCGCCGAGTGGTGTTTGATGTATCGG
>CAMCXV010000005.1 GCA_945883665.1 Rickettsia typhi
AGCTCTATAGTATGTAGTTCTAGATCTTCAAAATATGTAAAACCCTTGTTCTTTTCTGCAATATGAAAGATATTATGATATTCCTTAGCTTTTGGTATGGAAGTGAAGTTTAATATATGAATACCGATTGCTTTTGATAGACCAGAATATCCTTGAGCTGCTTTGAGCTGCTCGGTATATAACTTCGCCCAATAATATAAGGCTCTTTTGTCGTAATCCGCCTCGTCACTAATTTGAATTTCAATATTAAATCTTTTGCCGCTCGCTCCTTTTGCCTTAATATCTAATATCGATAATTTATCTTTTTTAAAACTTTTCGAGTTATAAGGATTAAGCAGCGTGACATCTGATACTTGATCTGAAGTTCCTACTATTGAATTGATTAAAGAGATAAGAAGATCTTTGTTTTCTTCAACACCGAAGATTTTCTTAAATGCGATGTCAACACGAGGAGAAATTCTTTCTGTCATTTGAACTGAAATATATTAATTACTAAGATTTATTATATCATTAGATTCATTAATATACAAAATATTTACACTAAATTAGCAAGTTGAGGGGGTAAAATTGATTGAGATAAATTACTGAAGTATAAGGAAAGCAGTATTTATAGGCACTGCTCTTGCCAAAGAAATGGGAATAAGCCGATGATGGGGAATATAAAATATTAAAAGAAAGAACGCTCAAAGAAGCTTATGCGCCACTCAATCCTTACTTTATATCCTCACTTTCTTGACTATATTAGTTGCTTTTTATCTTATTTGACACGTCACTATTCCTTAATTTGATGCATATGGTTTCATGAACACTCCCATTATTTTTTTGTATTTGGTATAGATTTTTGATGATCACTAATTGAATTTTCATTAAGTAATGTTATACCCACCCTAATATTTTGGACACCATAAGGGTTTTTATAATCAAAAGGTTCTCTATCAGCTCTACCGATAATTTTTACAACTTGTTTCTTGTCTATCAATTTCTTTACCATAAATTTTCTTACTTCATTAGCTCTGTCAGCAGATATCTGCCACAAATCTAATGCATTGTTGCTTAAATTAATATCTTTTATTGAAGCTGTATGCCCACTAATAGATACATAATTTGGTTGATTTGATACTATTTTTCCAATAACAGAAATGATTTTTTCCATGTAAGGTTGTAATTCAGAAGTGTTTGGTTTAAACATTGGGCGATTATCACTGTCAATAATTTGAATACGTAGCCCCTCATTTGTAATATCCATTTGCAGATTATCACTATAGGGTTTAAGATCGCTATTCTGATCAATGCTATTCATTATACTTATAAAATGGTCTTTCTCTACATCTGTCATGTTACTAGATTTTCTTGCTGGATCAACTCTATGTCCTTTTGAAGGAGAGCCGTAAATCAGCGAGCTAGAAGAAGAGTTTTCTGCCCCAATACCTTCTTCTACATTTGTTTCTGTGCCACCATCAAACCCTAAACCAGCTTTATCACTAATTGATTCCATAGGAGTAAAATATTTAGCAACCCCTTCAACTGTTGATTCAGAAGAAACAGAAAGTAACCATAATAACAAAAAAAATGCCATCATAGCTGTTACAAAATCAGCATAAGCTACTTTCCAAGAACCACTAGGCTTCTTGTAAGCTTGTATTTTTTTTATTTTCCGTATGACAATAACAGTATTACTTTTGGACATTTTAACCCATTATTTTCATTGAGTTCTCATTTATATATTTATCTAGCTCTTCAAATGAAGGTCTCAAGTGAGAAGGAATAGATTTACGCATAAACTCAACAACTATAATAGGTGGATTACCATTTAAATAAGAAGTAAAGCCTATTTTTGCACAGTCTATAAATTTAACCTTATAATCTGAATATTTATGTAAAAAATTTCCCATAGGACCGCAAAGACCATAAGCCAATAAAACACCAAGAAAAGTACCAACAAGTGCTGCACCAATTAACGATCCAAGAACATCAGGTGGTTCCATTATGCTTCTCATCGTTGTAATTACACCAAGTACAGCAGCAACTATACCAAGAGCTGGCAATGAATCCCCAAGATTTGCAAAAACATCCCCTGGAATATTTGAATTAGCTTTGTAAAGCTCAATTTCTTTATCAACGATATCTTCCATTTGGTAGGAATTATCCATACCCATAGTTATTAAACGCAAATTATCAGCCATAAAATCGCTTACAAATTCTTCTTTCTTGAGAACAGGTGCTAGTTGAAATAATTCACTTTCGTTAATATTTTCTATATGAATTTCAATTTCTAGCATTCCTTTTATTTTCATTAGTTTAAAAGTATTAAAACTGAATAAAAGTAATTCCATATAATCTTTTTTATCATATGGTCCTGTACTGAACATGCATTTTAAGTTTTTCAAGGTCGTGATAATAGATGATTTGGGGTAGCCTATAAGAACAGAACCAATAGCAGCTCCAACAATGATCATAAATTCACTCGGCTGATATAGCACTGCTAGATTCCCGCCATGTACGGTGTAACCTAGAACTATAGATCCAAATACAACAATTATACCAATAATATAAAACATTTAATTTGCACACTAAAAAAGATTATTCTGATAAATAATATAGGGATTATTATTTGACAATTCTTATATTATAATTCTCTGCATTATAACTTACTTTTTCTAATTTTACTAAAAAAACTTTTCATTATATTTGCAGAAATATATTCCTGTATTCCAGAATATATTTCTGGGCGGTGAAAACAAGAAGATGAATTAAAAAATCTAACACCATTTTCTACTGCCCCTTGTTTTTTATCTTCCGCAGAGTAATATAGTCTACCTATTCTAGCATTAGATATAGCAGCAGCACACATTGTACACGGCTCTAAGGTAATATATATGTCACACTTAGATAAATTTTTATTATCTAATTTTAAACATGCAAGATTTATAGCTAGAATTTCTGCGTGAAAATTAGGATTTTTATTTTTTTGAATTTGATTTCTAGTAACTGCGATTATGTTATTATTTTTAGAATCAACTATCACACATCCTACTGGAACCTCTCCTTCATCAAAAGCTTTTTTAGCTTCTTTGAAAGCTAGTTGCAGAAATTTATTTTCAAAACTATATTTTTTCACGATATCTGACATTTTCTTCCAAACCGATTGGGTCTTGATGTATGGTAATTTCTGCTTCTGGGAATTCTTCTAAAAGCGCCATCATTAATTCATCTGATATTTCATGTGATTGATATAATGTCATATTTCCATCGAGTTCTAGGTGAAATTGGATGAATGGTTTACTTGCAGCATATCTTGTTTTTAGCTCATGAATACCTTTGACACTGGTATAATTAGAAGCTATAGAAACAACTTTGTCACGGTCTTGAGGCGGGAATTCTTCATCAGCCAAATTGCGAATTGATTCCCGAAATAGCGAATATGAAGCATACATAATATATAATGAAATACCAATACCAGCTAAGGCATCTATGTACCAAAGATTGCTACTTAGATAAAGGGAAATTACAACTGCTATATTTGTAATCAAATCTGAAAAGTAATGAAGTTTATCGGCGCTAATAATTTTAGAATTTGTTTTTTTGACAACATAAGATTGAAAAATCACAAGAGAAAATGTTAAGAAAATGCATAAATACATAATATTTGCGCCGAATTCTGAATTTGAAAGTTCGGAACCGAAGAATAAAGCTTTTACAGATGAAAATAAAGTAAACAAACATGATGCTAAAAAAAACATAGATTGCGAAAAAATTGCTAAATCTTGAAATTTTTCATGCCCGAATCTGTGATTATCATCAGGTGGTATCAAAGACAATCTAATAGCTATTAGATTGATAATTGA
The DNA here is from genome assembly GCA_945883665.1 of Rickettsia typhi. Lineage (GTDB taxonomy): Bacteria > Pseudomonadota > Alphaproteobacteria > Rickettsiales > Rickettsiaceae > Megaera > Megaera typhi_B. The sequence goes on from CAMCXV010000005.1 coordinate 3,846, forward strand.
TGATGAAATATCAAGAAAGGAATCTATAAGTGAAGCCAGCATAGATTGTGATTCTGTAAAAAGCCAACCATAAGCTTTTGCTATTGTTATTAATAAAGCAGTTGATACTGATACATATGATGCTATTTTAATTAGTCTATCAGTGCTTTGTTTATCCATATATTATTTTTCAATTGCAATAAAGATCTTAAGTAACTATTATAATAACTATCTTAGTGTTTTATTTAAAGTCAAATTACTCAAAAAGAAAGAAATGGTTATTAATAATATGAAAATAATATCAAAATTACTTAGTGTAATTGTTGCTGGTTTTATGTTGCATGGTTGTAGTGGTCAGATGAACAAACAAAGCGGTGGAACTCTGATAGGTGGTCTGGCTGGTGGGTTACTCGGTTCTCAATTTGGCGGCGGTGAAGGAAAGCTTGTTGCGACAGGAATTGGGGCATTGGCTGGTGCTTTGATCGGTGGTCAAGTTGGTAAATCTATGGATGAATATGATCGCGCCCTTCTTCAAAAAAGTTCTCAACAAGCTCTAGAGTTTTCTCCATCTGGAAATAGTGTTGATTGGAGAAATCCTGATAGTGGTAATTATGGATCTATTACTCCTACAAATACTTTTAAAACTAATCAAGGTCAATATTGTCGTGAATACACACAAGAAGTAGTGATAGGAGGGGAAAAGAGTAAAGCTTATGGTAAAGCTTGTCGTAAACCAGATGGTAATTGGGAAATTGTTAAGTAATAATATTAATTCACTTAGCTATAATGCCTAAATAAAATCGATTTAGCATTGAATTTATGCGTATCATTATAGCTAAAAATACTTTATATGAATCCACTTGTAGAATTCCACTCTGTTACCAAAAGTTTTCAAACAAAGCTTTTGGTAGATAATGTAAGCTTTAAATTGCATCAAGGAGAGATAACAACATTAATTGGACAAAATGGAGCTGGTAAAACTACTATAGCAAAGATAATACTTGGTCTCGAAAAACCAACTAAAGGTCATTTATCCTTAAAAAAAGGAATAAAATTTGGTTACGCTCCTCAAAAATTTGATTTTACCTTTAATATGCCATTAGATGCTCAAGGCTTGATAGATATTCTCGCTCCGGGAGGCATTGATATGGAAATTCTTGCACTAGCTGATTTTATTGATTTTGAGGAAATAAAAAAAACCGATATATCTGAGCTATCGGGGGGGCAATTACAGAAACTTGTGTTAGCTGGAACACTTTTAAATAAACCAGATTTAGTAATTTTAGATGAACCTACACAATATCTTGACGTTGCAAGCCAACAAGATTTCTATAAAAGCCTTAATAATATAAAAGAAAAAATGGGTTTAACTGTTTTTATGATTTCTCATGATTTATTTACAGTAATGAAAAATTCTGATCAGGTAATTTGTATAAATAGTCATGTTTGTTGCGTAGGAAAGCCAAATGATCTTCACGAGAATACAGACTTTAGGAATGCTTTGTCTGAAATAGGTTTGTATATTCATTCGCATGACCATAAACACAAGCATTAAGAATTCATAAAATAATAAATAAAAACTTTAATTAAATTATAAATGTTCATCATTATCACTGTTTCATTTCTGATCGGACTTATCTTTGCGCCTCTTGGCTGCTTTGTTTTATGGAAAAGATATGTATATTTTGGTGATGGTTTAGCGCACGCAAGTATGCTTGCTGGTATTATAAGTGTTATGATGGGAATACCTATATTTTATGCTGGAATACTCAGTAGTGGAATTTTTGCAGTTGCTATTTTGAAGCTGCGTGATAATTCAGGAAATAATGCAGCAATTGCTTTAACTAGTAGTATTATGATTTCTTTCAGCTTGATTCTTTCCTCTTTTTACCCTGATAAAATTAATATTACTAAATATCTAGTGGGAGATATTATTGTAGCAAATCTAGAAGATATTCAATTGTTATTATGTATTTTTATAGTTGTATTGATATTTTTTATATCATCTTATAAAGAAATTATTTTAATAATTTTAAGTAAAGATGTTGCTGCATCAAGAGGTATAAAAGTTAAGTTCCTAGAACTAATTTTTCTTTCTATACTTTCTTTTTCAGTTTTATCAACCATTAAAATTGTTGGAGCTTTACTTGTTACAAGTACAATAGTAATTCCAGCAATGATTGCTAGAATTATTGCTAAATCTCCTCTTACGATGATTTTATTTTCAATGATTTTTTCTATAATAATGAATTTTTTTGGAATAATATTATCATTTTACGGAGATATACCATTTTCTCCAGCTATAATATTCTCTGGTGGGGCATTATATATTGTTATTTTTGGGATAAAATACTTTAACAATCAACACAAAAACAAGATTCTCATGTAGATAAATTTTAAATCCTCTTAATCCTTCTGTGAAAGATTGACCAGATAGATCTATTTCTTGAGTAAAATGTCCTAATACTTTTTTATTTTGTTTTTCTGGACCGCTTAAATAATCTCCTAACGCCTCTAGATCTAAATTCTTTTTCTGTGCATGAAAAAATTTTGCAATTTGCTCTTCTGGTTCTACACCTTGTTTTTGACATATTTCAATAATTTTAGTGATACCATTTTTAGGCTTTTCATTAAAAGCTTTTGCTATCTCTAGCTCAGATTTTTTATCTCTTCATTCATATTTACCTCCTATTTATATTATCAAATATTCCAACACAAAAAAACATATAGTAATTTAATATGAATGAATACACAATTTTTTAAATATTATTTTTGTTAAATTAGTTTTAATCATGATTATTTAATTAATAGCGATGTATATTAGAAACATTGAATGAAACAAGGGTAAAAACACTTACGTCTTAGTAAGAGATAAAAAATTTGAAAAGGATTTTTACGCTTAAATTTATGAGTAATTGACTTTATTTTGCAAAAAGAGTATTTTCTCAATATATAAATACTGCAGATATACTTAACCGGAACAAGATACATTATGATAAAGAATAAAAAACTCCCTCTGATGCCTAAAGCAACAGCAGTATGGTTGATTGATAATACTATCTTAACTTTTAAACAGATAGCTGATTTTTGTGGCATACACGAGCTTGAAGTAAAAGGTATTGCAGATGGTGAAGTTGCTGTAGGAGTAACAGCTGATAATCCAATCATTTCTGGTCAATTGGATAAAGAAGAAATTGACAGATGTAGTAAAAATGCAAATCTAACACTGCAGTTGAAAGAAACAGCTTTTTATACAGCGCTTTCTAAATCCAAAAAGAAAGGAGCAAAATATACTCCTATTGCAAGGCGTCAAGATAAACCAGATGCAATTTTTTGGTTGATAAAAAACTTCCCAGAAATTAAGGATTCTACAATAAAAAAATTAATTGGCACAACAAAATCAACTGTTGACGCAGTAAGGAATCGTACCCATTGGAACATGGCAAACATACGTCAGCGTGATCCAGTCTTACTTGGTATTTGCAGCCAAACTGACCTTGATAAAGTAGTTGAAGTTGCTAAATTAGAAACCAATTCTTTTAAAGAAAATGAAAATTCTGAGAATCATGATTCCTAATCAGTAAATTATTTTGATCAATGGTAAGGTTTGTGCAAAAGATTTTATATAAAATAAGTGCATCCATCGTGTTATTTTTAAAAAACTAACCCACAAGCAGATAATGAATTCTAAAAAATACATTAGAGAGCAAATCTTAGAAGAAAGGAAAGGGTTTGATGAATATAAATTCCATGTGCAAAATGAATTAATTATAGAAAATATAAATATAATAGTTCAATCTTTGTACAAAGACTTAATAGCTCAAGAAAAAAGAGCTGTAAAATTTAAAACCCATAATATTGAAGTCTTAGATAATAGCAAAATAGTAGGTCTATATTTACCTATTAAAGGAGAACCTGATATAACAAAAATAATGTTATATAATAATTGGATCTTTGCTTTACCTAAAATAGAAGATAATAAAATAAAATTTGTACATTATCAATTAGGGACAAAATTAGAAAAAACAGCAAAATCTATAATGCAACCTATATCAGATGTTAACGTTCAACCAATTATAGTTATTGTACCAGCTCTTGCTTATAGTTTACAAGGTTATAGACTTGGTTTTGGTTCTGGACATTATGATAGATACCTCACAGAGCATACAGATTTTAATAATAAACCTATTATTAAAATCGGCGTTTGTTTTAGTAAATATTTGCTTGAGTTTTTACCAACAGAAAGTCATGATATAAAATTTGACTATATTGCTACTGATGAGATAATTCTAAAATTATGATGTTTAGTGTATTTGATATTATTATTTTTACCATAATTGCTATTTCAACAATTATGGGTTTATATAAAGGATTGCTTGGTATTGCAATTAACTTGTTAGGTTTCGTATCATCAATTGTCGCAGCAAGTTTTGCATTTCCATATATAGAAGAAGGTTTGAGGGGTCACGTTCAAAATTCATTACTTTTGTCTATTCTAAGTGGCACAGTATCTTATGTTTGTTCTTTATTTATTTTAACATCAATTACATCAAGAATTAGCAATTTATTAACTTTTATTAGCTGTGGTTTTGTTGATAGAACTTTAGGTGTTTTTACTGGTTTTGGAAGGGGAGTAATTATTGCTACAATAATATTTACATTAATAGTTATTTTCTCATCAGGATCATATTTAAAGGCGCAAAATGCACAAGAAGTGCTAAGCAATATCGATAATGAAAAATATCCAGTATGGTTGAAAGATTCAAAAACAACCATTTATTTAGAAAAATCATTAAATAAATTAATTTCTTTCTTTCCGGAAGATTTCTTGAAATCAATTAAAACTCCTAATATGAATACAAAAAAGAATCAAGATATTATAGATGAAATAAAAAATAGAAAAGGTCTAGATTCCGGATCTTCAGTAATAAATCCAGTGATTGTAGATGAGGTTTTGAAAAATCATGAACAAGGGTCAAAAGATGTTATTACTCCATGAAAGAATATAGTTTTAAAGAACATTTTTCAGAGCTAAAAAAACGTTTTTTAGTAATCATAGTTTTTTTTACTACTGCTTTTATAATTTGTTATTATTTTAGCGATGATATTTATAGTTTTATTTTAAAACCTTTGGCTAATGCAACAAATCATCACGAAAGAAAAATTATTTACACAGGTATGACAGAAGCTTTTTTCACTTATTTAAAACTAAGCTTTTGGGCCGCTTTTTTAATAATAATACCTGTTATTTCTTACCAATTATATGGTTTTATATCCCCTGGCTTATTAAAAAATGAAAAAAAATTTATATTACCTGCCTTAATAATTGCACCCTTGTTATTTTATCTTGGCGGATTATTTGTATTTTATTTTGTAATGCCAAATGCTTGGCAGTTTTTTTTAAGCTTTGAAAATCAAAATTCTTTATTACCAATTGTTCTTGAAGCGCGTATTAGTGAGTATTTAAGCGTTGTAATACAGCTTGTTACAGCTTTTGGATTAGCTTTTGAGCTTCCTATTGTAATGTTAATATTAAGCATATTAAATTTAGTCTCAGCCCAACAGCTAAAAAACAAAAGAAGGCTTGCTGTTGTAATAATTTTTATATCAGCTGCTATTTTAACACCACCTGATGTTCTAAGTCAGATAGCCCTTGCAATACCACTCATTCTATTATATGAAATCTCAATAACTATATGTAATATTGTGGAAAATAGAGGGAAGTGAATAAATGTTAGATATAAAATGGATTCGAGATAATAGAGAAGAATTTGAAAATGCACTCTCAACAAGAGGTATAAAAATAGAAATTGATGATATTATTAGATTAGATGAAGAAAAACGTCAAATCACAACGTTGCTTCAAGAGTTTCAAAAAGCAAAAAATAAAAAAACAAAACAATTATCAACTTTACAAGGTAGACCATCAAGAGAATTTGAAAATATCAAAAGAGATGTAGAGCATATAAATGAAAAACTAAAAGCATTATCTAAGGTCGCAGAAGATGGGCATAAGTTAAAAAATCTTTTAGATATGATTCCAAATTTACCAGCAAAAGATGTTCCTTATGGTGTAGATGAGAGCATGAATAAATTTATTCGCGATTTTAAGAAACCTATTACAAAATCTTATGCTAAGGAGCATTTTGAGTTGGGAAAAGATCTAGGCATGATGGATTTTGAACAAACAGCAAAAATATCAGGTAGTAGATTTGTTACATTAAGAGGTCAATTATCAAATTTAGAACGAGCTTTATATAATTTTATGCTTGATACCCATACTAGGGACTTTGGGTTTGAAGAAATTTCTCCACCATCTTTGGTCAAACCTGAGGCAATGTATAATACTGCGCAATTACCTAAACTAGCTGATGAATCGTATGTAACTAGTGATAATAAATATAGGCTCATTCCAACTGGAGAGGTGCCATTGACAAACATGGTAGCAGACAAAATCTTAAAAAGAGATGAACTACCAATTAGATATGTCGCATATACAAATTGTTATAGATCTGAGGCGGGTAGTGCTGGTAAAGATACAAGAGGGATGATTAGAAATCATCAGTTTGGGAAAGTGGAGCTTGTAACAATTACCACTCCGGAAGAGTCGGAATTAGAGCATGAAAATATGCTAAATGCCGCTGAAGAGATTTTAAAAAGACTGGATATTCCCTATAGAGTAATGTTACTTTGTTCAGGAGATATGGGGTTTTCCGCAAAAAAGACTTACGATATAGAGGTTTGGCTTCCAGGTCAAAATAAGTATAGAGAGATTTCCAGCGTGTCAAATTGCGGCGATTTCCAAGCAAGAAGAATGAAGGCAAGATATAAAGAAATTAACGCAAGCCAAACTTGCTTTGTTCACACTTTAAATGGATCTGGTCTTGCTGTTGGTAGAACATTGGTTGCTGTAATGGAGAACTATCAAAATGAGGATGGTTCAATAACAATACCTGATGTTTTAGTACCTTATATGAATGGAAAAACTTTAATTACAAAAAACTAAATTTTATATCTGGTTAATAAAATAAATGTGATAATTGACTGTTAAATTATTTTAATTTATTTGGAAGAAATGCGTAAAACTCTTATAATTAGTCTATTATTAAACAAAAAATAATTATGGCTCTGTTAAATACTCACGCCACAATTAAAGAATTCATAAAATACGGTTTTTCTGAAGATCAAGCAGAGGTTATAGTAAATGCAATTAATGATCAGAATACTGAATTAGTTACTAAAAATGATTTGAAAATCTCTATATCTGAGCTTAAATCCGATCTTACGTCTGATATATCTAAGTTAAAATATGAACTAAAGTCTAATATTTCTGAACTTAAAGTATCTATAGCGGAGGTAAAAATTGATATCTTAAAATGGATATTGCCATTTGTTGCTACTAATACTTTGGCAACTATTGGTTTGATAATTACAGCTTTTTGGAGATCTTATTATGATATTTGTGGCTTTAATATAATTGGATATAGACCAATCAAAATTAGATAAAAAATAAGAATCAGCTTTTTTTATAAAGATTTAATATATTATGAGTAATAATTTGATTTATTTCTTTATGATCAAATTAAAAAAATGTATTATATATCTGGAATATGTTATTTTAAAATAATATAGATTATAAATTCATTGGGGCTTCCTATGATAAAAATTTTATTTTTGATATTTAGTTTATTGAAAGTATCTACATGCCATGCTGATAAACCATACGAATGGCAGATAAATTTTCAAGAAGCTGCCAGTCCAATTATGGTTGAACTACATTCTTTTCATAATTTTCTTCTTGTTGTTATAACAGCAATAGTAGTTTTTGTATCTGCATTATTAATTTATGTTGTATATAGATACAATGCAAAAAGTAATCCAATTCCAGCTAACTTTACTCATAATATCACTATAGAAGTTGTTTGGACTATAATTCCTATAATAATATTGATTATTATAGCAATACCATCTTTTAGAATCCTTAAAATAGCCGAACATTCCCCTATTCCTGATTTAACAGTAAAGGTTGTGGGTTCTCAATGGTACTGGAGCTATTCCTATCCTGATAATGGTAATATTGAGTTTGACAGTAATATGATTCAAGAGAAAGACCTAAAACCAGGGCAAACAAGACTTTTAGAAGTAGACAACCGAGTTATTGTTCCACAGGGAGCGGTTGTAAAATTCTTAGTTACAGCTTCAGATGTAATACATAGTTTTGCAATTCCTTCTCTAGGAATCAAGACTGATGCAGTGCCTGGGAGAATAAACCAAACTTGGACCAAAATAGATAAAATAGGTGTTTATTATGGTCAATGCTCTGAATTATGCGGAGTAAATCATGGTTTCATGCCGATAGCTATTCAGGTTGTAAGCAAGGAAGATTTTGCAGAATGGGTGAAAAATGCCGGAACAAAAACAGCATCTAGTGACTCAAAAATACGTTTTGCAAAAGTACGAGGAAATTAAATAAATAAAAATAGGGAAGATAATTTCTATGTCAGATCACGAGCATGATTCCCCTAAGGGGTTGAAAAGATGGTTAATGTCCACAAACCACAAAGATATAGGTACCATGTATATTATTTTTGCAATAATTGCTGGTTTAATAGGTGGGGCTTTTTCGGTTCTTTTTAGGATACAATTATCATCACCTGGCTCTCATTTTCTTGGTGGCGATCATCAATTTTATAACGTATTAATTACTGCTCATGCTTTGATTATGGTATTCTTCATGATTATGCCAGCTTTATTTGGAGGATTTGGAAATTGGTTTGTACCATTATTGATTGGCGCTCCTGACATGGCATTTCCCAGAATGAATAATGTAAGCTTTTGGCTTTTAGTTCCATCAATTAGTTTGTTATTACTATCTAGTTTAACAGATGGTGGTGCTGGAACTGGATGGACTATTTACCCACCACTTAGTAATTTATCTGGTCATCCTGGTGCAGCAGTTGACATGGCGATATTTAGTTTACATCTTGCTGGTATGTCTTCTATTTTAGGAGCAATAAATATGATTGTAACTATATTTAATATGCGTGCTCCAGGAATGGGGATGTTTAAATTGCCTTTATTCGTATGGTCTATATTAATTACTGCATTTTTACTTGTTCTTGCTTTGCCTGTGCTTGCAGGAGCAATAACTATGTTACTTACTGATAGAAATTTTGGAACTAATTTTTTTAAACCAGATGGCGGTGGTGATCCAGTTCTATTTCAGCATTTATTTTGGTTTTTTGGGCATCCTGAAGTATATATTATCATTCTTCCTGGGTTTGGTATTGTAAGTCAAGTAATCGCAACATTTTCTCGTAAAAAAATATTTGGCTATACTGGTATGGTTTGCGCAATGGCTATTATTGGTTTTGTTGGATTTGTAGTTTGGGCACATCATATGTTCACTGTTGGATTATCCTACAATGCTCTTTTGTATTTTACAGCTGGCACAATGATTATTGCTGTTCCTACTGGTATCAAAATATTTAGCTGGATAGCTACAATGTGGGGTGGATCTATTTCTTTTAAAACGCCAATGTTGTTTTCAATAGGTTTTATTCTGCTATTTACTATTGGTGGTGTTACTGGCATTGTTCTGTCCAATTCAGCTTTAGACAGAGTTTTGCACGATACTTATTACGTAGTAGCTCATTTCCATTACACAATGTCTCTTGGAGCTTTATTTACTGCTTTTGCTGGTTTTTATTATTGGTTTGGCAAAATGTCTGGGCGTCAATATCCTGAATGGATGGGGAAAACACATTTTTGGATTACATTTATTAGTGTTAACTTAACTTTCTTTCCGCAACATTTCTTAGGATTAGCTGGAATGCCAAGAAGGATTCCAGATTATCCAGATGCTTTTGCTGGTTGGAATTTGGTGTCTTCGATAGGATCATATATTTCATTTGCTGGAGCGCTTTTCTTTGTCTATATTATTTTTTATACATTAAAGTTTGGTGAAAAATGTGGCGATAATCCTTGGGGTGAAGGGGCTGACACTCTTGAATGGACTATTTCTTCTCCTCCTCCTTACCACAGTTTTGAAACACAGCCAATAATCAAGTAACTAATGACTAATATTAATTCATCTACAATATCCTATGAAAATAATATAGGTGGTTCAATTAAAGATTATTTCATGCTAATGAAACCACGAGTTATGTCACTTGTGGTTTTTACAGCTTTCTCTGGAATGTTTTTAGCTCCCGGTAATATTCATCCTTTAATTGCTTTTGTAGCTATTTTATGTATTACAATTGGTGCTGGCTCTGCAGCTGCAATCAATATGTGGTATGATAGAGATATAGATGCTATTATGAAAAGAACTCAAAAAAGACCTATAATCACTGGATCTATAAAAGCTGAAGAAGCACTTTCATTTGGTATTATTACTGGAACCATATCAGTAATAATAATGGCATTATTGGTGAATATTGTTTCAGCTATCTTGCTTGCTTTTACTATACTCTATTATATTTACATTTATACAATTTGGTTAAAAAGAACTTCGGTGCAAAATGTAGTAATAGGTGGTGTTGCTGGAGCATTGCCACCAATGATTGGATGGGCATCAATAAATGGTGAGATATCATGGCAATCTTTTTCTCTTTTTGCCATTATTTTTATTTGGACTCCTCCGCACTCTTGGGCTCTTGCATTATTTAGATCTGATGATTATAAAAATTGCAATGTTCCAATGATGCCTGTAATTAAAGGCTCATTATATACAAAAAAACAAATTATGTTTTACAGTATATTAATGTTTTTTGTAAGCTTATGGCCCTACTTTTTAAATATTAGCAATATTTTATATTTAATTACTACCATTATTATTGACGCGTTTTTCTTCTATTATGTAATTTGTCTCTTCAGAAAGAATGATCAAAATCAAGCGGCAAAAAAGCTATTTTGGTATTCAATAATTTATTTATTTATTATTTTTTTTAGTTTAATCTTGTTCAAGAGATAATAAAAAGACTTTAAAAATCAAGATTTGCATAGTCTTTTTGCGGAGTAAAGCCAGCTATATTATCTTGTAGAATTGTTCTAAAACTAGGGCGGGATTTTATGATAGAGTACCATTCTTTGATTAAAGGGAATTTATCCCAATTGATTTCAGCAAAATAATCGATAGTTGAAATATGTGATGCTACTACTATATCTGCGCAAGTAAGATGTTCTGAAACAATGTATGAGTGAGCTTCTAAACTTGATGTTATATATTTAAGATGATGTAATAAATTTGTTTTTGCAGCGCGAATATAGTCACTTCTTGGTCCTCCAATTCTTCTAAGAAGTCTTATCATTTTTTCTTCAAGAATAATTTTACTTACCTCTCGATAAAATTTTTCGTTAAACCAGTAAATTTCCTGTCTTACTAAATTTTTTTCTTGTGAAATTTTGGGCATTAGATAGAAATTGTCAAAATTTTCTTTAAAAAATTCAGTAATTGCATAATAACCAATTATAGCTTCTTTATCAAAAATAATTATCGGAACGGTGGATGCTGGGTTAAGCTTAACAAATTCTACTCTTCTTTCCCAGTATGATTCTTTGATTATATCTGCCTCAAGATTAAGCTCTTTCAAATAGACTCTTATTTGACGAGAAATAGGGCATATTGGATAGTGAAAAAATTTGATCATTTTGTTAGTGTCGCCATCAAAAAATAATTTTGGAAAATTTTAAAGTTGAAAGATCAAAGCAAGAAGGTTTCCTTCGCTTTGTTTTTAAATTAATGATGGTCTATAAGCCGGATTCTGTATAAGTAAACTTACCGCAGTTATTTATCTAGGATAAACGTTACCATTTACCTCAAGCAATCTACCCGCATGATGTCTAGTTACAGACAACTAGGAATTTACATTCGATCATGCCTATTTGATTTTGCTCCTGATGGGGTTTGCCAAGCGATTCTTGTTACCAAGAAATCCGGTGCGCTCTTACCGCACCATTTCACCCTTACCAAATTAATGGCGGTATCTTTCTGTTGCACTTTCCCTAAAACACCCTTAAAGATGCCCCGCTGGACGTTATCCAGCATCATGTCTGTATGGAGTCCGGACTTTCCTCGTCAAATAAAAATTGACGCAACTGCGCGACCACCATTGTTTTGGATTCTAAGATTTTCGTTCAAATCTGTCAATTAGAATTTATATAAATCTATGAGATTGTTATATACTCTTTGCATTGTAATAGTATGAATTGAAGATAAAAATAGCATTTGTGAGTTTAATCCACCTTATAAATCGCTATTACTGGAGCATGATCTGATGGTTTATCTTGCTCTCTTGAAATGTAGTTTATAAAACAATTTTGTAAAAACGGTAATGTATTGATAGTAGAAATAATCGAATCTATTCTCATACCCTTATTTTGTTCGAACGCTCCAGCTCTATAATCCCACCAAGAATATTCTTGTTTTTCTGGATTCGTGATTCTAAAATTATCAACAAAATCAGAATTCAAGATTGTTCGCATTTTTTCTTTTTCTAAAATTGTACAACAAGTAGTATTTTGTAAATTAATTGGATCGTAAACATCAAGATCAAAAGGAGCTATGTTATAATCTGCGCCAATGAGCAATTTTTCATCATAAGATGATAAATAGTTTATATATTTAATAAATTGGTCGTAAAATTCTAATTTCATTTGAAATTTATCACTACCAACAATACCACCATTTGGTGCGTATAGAGATATTACTCTGGTAAAACCCATAAAACTATTAAAACAAATTTCGATAAATCTAGCTTGATCAGGAGCTGGATTATTTGCAAAATCAATTTTTATTTCATCAGCTGGTATTTTTGAGAGAATAGCAACGCCATTATAAGATTTCTGTCCATTAATATATAAATTATAAGACAGATGCGAGAGAGCATCATATGGAAATTTAGCAGTTTCACATTTCAATTCTTGTAAACAAATAACATCTGGGTCATGTTGTTTTATAAATTCAATTAAATGATTAATCCTCATATTAATTGAATTTATATTCCAAGTTGCTATTTTAAATTCCATAATGTTTTTTTGAATTATTCAATATTCCTATAGTATAATTTGCTTAAATGCCAATAACAATATTAAATCTCTATTAATCGGTCATTAGATCTAATCTAAATGAACATTATTAATACAATACTTAATTAAAAATGGGGATTGGGTAATAAAGAAATTAAGTGGTGGCCAGGGCCGGGATCGAACCGGCGACACAAGGATTTTCAGTCCTTTGCTCTACCAACTGAGCTACCTGGCCAAGTTTCAAAATTATTTAATCAAATAATAAATTTTGTAATTAGAAATACTCATTAAGCCAGTTTATAATCAATAAAACTTGTTATGTCTATAAGAAAATTTCTAAAAATAACTTGACTAGTAATTATAGTGTGTGGTTATGTTTAATTTTCAATATGCTGTTGTGATTTTCTTGTGAAAAATACCAAAGAAACTTGAAAAGATTTATGTTAGTTTATATAATTAAATTTCTGTTATAGAATGTTTTAAGTAAAGCTTGGTACTGGTTATGCAAAAATCTACAGAAGAAATACATAAAGCAAGGCCAACTTCGCCACATCTTAGTATTTACAAACCTCAAATAAGTTCAGTCTTATCTATTGGTCATCGTCTTAGCGGGGTAGGTTTATTTTTTATGATTTCCGCAGTTAGTTGGTGGTTTATTTTATGGGTATTTAGCAGATTTGATCCCTCTTATTTAAATATATTTAGCAATGGATTTGTTAAGTTTTTATTAGTACTAACAAGCTATGCCTTTTTTTATCATCTATGTACAGGTATTAGACATTTAGTATGGGATACTGGGCGTGGATTTTCAATTATAGCAATAAATTATTCTGGTTGGCTCGCTATAGTTACTTCTATTTTATCAACGCTAATTTTCTGGATTTTTATCTAACTGTTATTTGTGAGTAATTTTAAAATGAAGAGTAAATATAGATCAGATCTATCTAAGGCCAAGAATCTTGGAGCATCTGGCACGGGTTCTCATCATTGGTGGCATCAAAGACTTACTGCTTTAATAATTGCTTTGATGGTATTTTGGGTTATTTCTTTTGCTTGGCAACTATCGAAGGGAGAAGTTAGCTCAGTTATCGCTTGTTTACAAAAACCCTACAACATTGTAATGCTTATAATATTTTTTGTTACAGTGATGTATCATGCTGTGATTGGTGTACAAGTTGTTATTGAAGATTATATTCATTGTCGTTTGATACGTTTTGTATCTATATTAGGAATTCAATTATTTGCATTTATTACGACTATCTCTTTTCTAATAGCGATTTTTTATATAATGATTTTATAATGGAAAATATTTATGACTAATAATTATGATATAAAAACTCATGAATTTGATGTAATTGTAGTTGGTGCGGGGGGTGCTGGTCTTCGAGCTACTTTTGGCATGGCAGAAGCTGGTCTTAGCACTGCTTGTATCACTAAAGTTTTCCCAACGCGTAGTCATACTGTGGCTGCTCAAGGGGGTATTAGCGCCGCACTTGGTAATATGGGAAAAGATGATTGGCGATGGCATATGTATGATACAATTAAAGGATCAGATTGGCTTGGTGATCAAGATGCTATAGAATATATGTGCAAAAATGCCGCAGCTAGTGTTATTGAACTTGAGCATTACGGCGTACCATTTTCAAGAAACAAAGATGGTAAAATATATCAAAGACCGTTTGGTGGCATGACCACTGAATTCGGAAAAGGAAAAGCTGCTCAAAGAACATGCGCTGCGGCTGATAGAACTGGTCATGCAATTTTACATACTTTATATCAACAGGCGCTAAAACACCAAGCTCAATTTTTTATTGAATATTTTGCAATTGACTTAATTATGGAAGATGGTGAATGCAAAGGAGTTCTTGCTTGGAATTTAGATGATGGTAGTTTGCATGCTTTTAAGGGGCACATGGTTGTTCTAGCTACTGGTGGATATGGTAGAGCTTATTTTTCTGCCACATCTGCTCATACTTGCACAGGCGATGGAGGTGGAATGTGTGTCAGAGCTGGTTTACCTTTACAAGACATGGAATTTGTGCAATTTCATCCTACCGGGATTTACGGCGCTGGATGTTTAATTACTGAAGGGGCAAGGGGCGAAGGAGGTTATCTTGTAAATTCAGAAGGTGAGCGTTTTATGGAGCGTTATGCACCATCTGCTAAAGATTTGGCTTCTAGAGATGTTGTTTCACGTTCAATGACTATGGAAATAAGAGCTGGAAGAGGTGTTGGATCTAAGAAAGACCATGTATTCCTGCATTTGAACCATTTACCTCCGGAAATTCTTCATGAAAGACTACCTGGCATTTCTGAAACTGCCAAAATTTTTGCAGGAGTCGATGTAACCAAGGATCCGATACCAGTTATACCAACTGTACATTATAATATGGGTGGTATTCCTACAAATCATTACACAGAAGTGATTACACTTAAAGATGGTAAGCAGAATGTTGTTCCAGGTCTTATGGCAATAGGTGAGGCTGGCTGCGTTTCTGTTCATGGTGCAAATCGTCTTGGCTCGAATTCTTTACTTGACCTTGTGGTGTTTGGTCGAGCTGCGGCTCATAGAGCAGCAGAACTCATTAAGTCTGGCATGCCTCATAGACAATTAAAACCAGATACGCTTGATCCGATAATTGCAAGATTAGATAAAATTAGGAATGCTAAAGGCAGTATCTCTGTTGCTGATTTACGCCTTAAGATGCAAAGAACGATGCAAAATCACGCGGCTGTATTTAGAACAAAAGAAATCCTTGAAGAAGGAAGGGATCTTATCGATGATATTAGAAATGAATATAGCCAGATATCAGTAACTGATCGTTCAATGATTTGGAATAGTGATTTAGTAGAAGCCCTTGAGTTGGCTAATTTAATTGATCAAGCTGTAGTTACTGTTCATGCAGCTTTAAACAGAGAAGAAAGTAGAGGAGCTCATGCAAGAGAAGATTTTCCAGAGAGAGATGATAAAAATTGGATGAAACATACAATGATTTGGTTAGATCAGAGCGGTAAAGTTAAAATAGATTATAAACCAGTGGTGCTCAATACTTTAACCGATGAAGTTGATTTTGTTCCGCCAGTGAAGCGTGTTTATTAAAATAGAAAAAGTTTTACGAGGAAAATATGGCAGAGTTAAGATTACCACCAAATTCCAGAATTTCCGAAGGAAAGGTACATGTTAGTTTAGAATCTTCCGATTCTCCTAAGAAATTGAGAATTTATCGATATGACCCTGATTCAACAGAAAATCCAAGAATGGACACATATGAAATAGATTTAGAAAAATGTGGACCAATGGTACTTGATGCATTGATAAAGATAAAAAACGAACTTGACCCTAGTTTAACTTTTAGAAGATCATGCCGTGAAGGAATTTGTGGTAGTTGTGCTATGAATATAGATGGAACAAATACTCTTGCTTGTACTAAATCTATTAATGAAATTTCTGGAGATATTAAAATATACCCCTTACCGCATATGAGTGTTATTAAGGATCTTGTACCTGACATGACACATTTTTATGCTCAATATGCTTCAATAGAACCTTGGCTTAAAACCGATACACCAGTAGAAAAAGGATCAGAAAGACTTCAATCTGAAGAAGACCGAGAGAAATTAGACGGTTTATATGAGTGTATATTATGTGCATGTTGTTCGACCTCTTGCCCAAGCTATTGGTGGAACGGAGAGAAATATTTGGGTCCAGCTATATTATTACAAGCATATAGATGGCTTGCCGATTCAAGGGATGAAGCTAGTGGTGAAAGATTAGATTCTTTAGAAGATCCATTTAAACTTTATAGATGTCACACAATAATGAATTGTACAAAAACTTGTCCTAAAGGTTTAAATCCTGCTAAGTCAATTGCAGAAATTAAGAAAAAAATGCTTGAAAGACATGGCGTATAATTTAGGTTTAAGTTTAGAAAACAGAAGAAATAATTTTAATTTATGGTTTTTAGTAGAAATTCTTTATATATTTTTATATTTACTTTATTTCAGTTACCAATATATAGTGTTTTTGCATATACCACTGATCGTAGCTTACTTAGTTATTTTACTGATAACGTTCTTTTGATTTGGCTAATTTATGGTGGGTATTATACTTTAGCGGTAGTATCAGTGATTGTTTTTCTAGCGATATTTTTTCAATCTTTTAGAACTTATATTATAAGTTTTATTATGGCGTTAATAGCAATCTATCTAATGATACTAATATACGAGGTTTTCGAAGATTTATCTTTGTTGCCTAATTAAGATGAGTGTAGAAAAATTTATAGTAAATATCAATAATCTTTTAGGAATTAACAAAACCAATAAAATTGCTGTTGCAGTATCTGGAGGTGTTGATTCCATAGCTTTGTTACATTTTGTGTTTGAATGGTCTTGTGTTAATGATATTAATGTAACAATTCTTTCTGTTGATCATAATTTGCGAACAGAATCTAAATCAGAAATTGCTTATATAGCGAAATTATCATCTAAGTTTGGATTTCATTTTGCACCTTTATCATGGAACTGCGGTAATCAAAAAACAGCTATACAAGAAAGAGCAAGAAATGCACGTTATAAATTAATGAGTGAAACTTGTAAAAATTTGGGGATTTCATTGCTGCTTACTGCTCATCATTTTGACGACATGCTTGAGACTTATCTAATAAAAAAATCAAAAAAATCTAGTGACCTTGCCTTGATGCCTAATATTACTTATTTCTGGAATGATTTATGGATAATACGCCCATTGTTTAATATGGAAAAGAGAGATCTAATTAATTATTTATTAACCAATAAAATAAAATGGTTTGAGGATGAATCTAATAAATTAGATAAATATGAAAGAAACAGGGTAAGAAAAAAATTAGCAACATTTGATTTAGAAAAAAAAACAGTGTTAATAGCTGAATATAATCTGTCAATTGATAGAGCAAAAGAACTAAACAAAATACTTATAAAAGATTTTGCTGAAGTAATTTCAATTTATAATTATGGGTTTGCTAAAATTAATATTACTAAATTTAATCAACTTGATGCAGAGATAAAAATTCATGTAATTAATTATGTACTAACAATAATTAGTGGCAAAAATACAATGCCAAGATATAGAAATGTAATAAATATTATTTCTTCTATAGAACAAAATTTATTTACATCTTCTACTTTAAATCATTGTAAATTTATTGCTAATAAGGAAGAAATAGTAATTTATAAAGAAAAAGCTTTTATCACAGACACTCCTATTGATTTTGATTTATCTAGTTCTGGTAATTTATATTGGGACAATAGATTTGAGATTATTTTTAATAAATCAGGTTGCAATATTTCGACTCTTAAGATGGATGAATATATAAAATTAAAACAACATTTAAGTTTAGAAAAATTGGCAAAAGATAGTAATAATAACCATAATTCTATATTATTTACCTTGCCAGTAATTAAAACTCTTGAAAAAGTGTTAGCTATTCCCCATATATCTTACTATGATAGTGAAATATTAACTCAAGTTATAAAAGTAATTTTTAAGCCTAACTTTATTTCACGTTTTACTCATTTCTTCTAGGATTTTTTACATGAACAACCAGAACAAAAATATTTTTATTTGGATTTTTATTTTCATATTAATGATCATGACTTTTAATAGTCTTCAAGGTGATAGTTTTGGTTCGGCCAAAGAGAAATTAGCATTTTCTGATTTTTTAAATAAAGTTGACTCAAAACAAGTTTCTTCCGTTAAAATTCAAGGTAGAACATTAGATGGTACTTTTGTAGATGGAACAAGTTTTACAACTTATGCAGCAGAATATCCTGGGTTGATTGATAAACTTACTATTAATGGCGTTTATGTTGATGTTACTCCACCTGATACTAAAATGAATTCTCTGTTTAGTATTTTTGTTTCTTGGTTTCCAATGCTTCTTTTAATTGGTGTTTGGGTTTTCTTTATGCGTCAAATGCAAGGTGGAAGCAAAGGCATGGGTTTTGGCAAATCTAAAGCAAAACTTACCTCTGACAAAGGTCCTAAAATAACATTTGCAGATGTTGCAGGGATTGATGAAGCAAAAGAAGAATTAACCGAAATAGTAGATTTTCTTAGGAATCCTAGTAAATTTCAGAAGCTTGGGGGGCAAATACCAAAGGGTTGTTTATTAATTGGTCCCCCTGGTACGGGGAAAACTTTGCTTGCTAAAGCTATAGCTGGTGAAGCAAATGTTCCATTTTTTAGTATCTCTGGATCTGATTTTGTTGAAATGTTTGTCGGCGTTGGTGCTAGCCGTGTTAGAGACATGTTTGAGCAGGGAAAGAGGAATGCTCCATGTATTATATTTATTGATGAAATAGATGCGGTGGGAAGGCATAGGGGAATAGGTCTTGGTGGTGGTAATGATGAAAGAGAGCAAACTCTCAATCAAATGCTTGTTGAGATGGATGGGTTTGAAGCAAATGAGGGAGTGATAATTATTGCTGCAACCAATAGACCAGATGTTCTTGATCCAGCTTTGCTACGTCCTGGTAGGTTTGATAGACAAATTACAGTATCTAATCCTGATGTACATGGTAGAGAACAAATTCTGAAGGTTCATTTGAAGAAGATAAAATATTCTGATAAAGTTGACCCTAAAATTCTTGCAAGAGGTACTTATGGCTTCTCTGGTGCTGCCTTACAAAATTTAGTTAATGAATCAGCTCTTTTAGCCGCTCGTAAAGGAAAAAAGATAGTTGATATGATAGATTTAGAAGAAGCTAAAGATAAGGTGATGATGGGGGTAGAGCGCAGATCTATGGTAATGTCTGAAGATGAGAAGAAATTAACTGCCTATCACGAAGGAGGTCATGCCTTGGTCGGTTTATATTGCTCGGCATCATCTCCGATCCACAAAGCAACAATTATACCAAGAGGTCAGTCTCTTGGAATGGTTATGCGTTTACCCGAAAATGATAATATTTCTAGGTCTCTTGAGCAAATGAAGGCTGACATTGCTATAGGTCTTGCTGGTAGAATTGCAGAAGAGTTAATTTTTGGCTCAGAAAAAGTAACTTCAGGTGCATATTCTGATATTAGAAATGTTACTCGATTAGCTGAATCTATGGTGACGGAACTTGGTCTTAGTGATAAAGTAGGTACTATTTTTTATGGAAAAGCTAGTGAGGATATGTATTCTTCTACTAGCTCTGGTAGAATTGTTTCGCAAAAAACATCAGAAATTATTGATACTGAAGTAAAAAGAATAATTCAAGAAGGTTATGATTTTGCAAAAAATATTCTTACAACTCATTTAGATCAATTGCATCTATTAGCTAATACTCTTATAGAACGGGAAACTATGTCTGGTCAAGAAATCAAAAATCTTCTTTCTGGAAGAGAAATAGAGAGCGAGGATGAAAATTATTTTCCTTTTTCAAAAAAACCAAGTAATAGCAAAAGTAAGGATACAAAAGTAACAACTAACAAACCAAAAAAATCTTCTATTGAAATTAAAAAAGTTACAATAGAAAAACCAGAAAAACAGTAATGAAATAATAAATATTATTGTTGTAATAAAACTTTGCATGAGTTCTGATACTCTAATTTAGTTGCATTTTGTTTTTTGTGATATGTAAAATTATATAAAAGAGCTGGAAATATGATAAAAACAAAAGTTCTGATTGTTGGTTCTGGTCCAGCTGGTCTTACTGCCGCAATATATGCAGCAAGAGCAGCTCTTGACCCTATATTGATCCACGGTATGCAACCTGGTGGTCAACTTACCATTACTACTGATGTTGAAAATTACCCTGGTTTTGCAAAACCAATTCAAGGACCTTGGCTAATGCAAGAAATGGAAGCTCAAGCAGAGCATGTTGGTGCAAAACTTGTACATGATTATGTTGAGAAAGTTGAATTAGATAAAACACCTTTTAAAGCTTTTACTTCTTCAGGTGATATTTACGAAGCTGATTCTATTATAATTTGTACAGGAGCAGAAGCAAAGTGGCTTGGGCTGAAATCTGAACAAGAATATCAAGGTTTTGGTGTTTCTGGATGTGCTACATGTGATGGATTTTTCTTTAAAAACAAAGAAGTTATCGTTGTTGGTGGTGGTAATACAGCAGTTGAAGAAGCTCTATTCTTAACTAGCCATGCAAGTAAAGTATATTTAGTGCATAGAAGAGGAGAACTAAGAGCTGAAAAGATTTTGCAAGATCGGTTATTTTCTAATAAAAAAATAGAGTTAGTATGGAATCATGAGTTAGATGAGGTTATAGGAACAAAAGATCCAAAATCAGTAACTAGTGTGCGACTTAAAGATGTTAATTCTGGAAAAATCAAAGAAATTGCTTGCGAAGGTGTATTTATAGCAATAGGTCATAAGCCAAATACTGATATGTTTAAAGGGTTTGTAAATATAGATAACGAAGGTTATATCATCACATTACCAAATTCTACTAAAACTAGTATTAATGGTGTATTTGCAGCTGGTGATGTTCAGGATAAAATATATCGCCAAGCTGTTACTGCTGCTGGCACTGGTTGCATGGCGGCTTTAGAAGCGGATAAATATTTAAGAGGCTTATAATTAATGGCACAAATTGAAGGAATTACTGAAAGGGTACTTCCTGCAAATATTAAAGCAGAACAAATGTTGCTTGGGGCAATATTGATTAATCCTAATTTAATTGAGCAAGTAAATGAATTTTTAAGGATTGAACATTTTTTTGAAATATTTCACCAAAAGATTTATAATTCAATTGAGATTATTTCTGAAAAAGGTTTAACTCCTTCGATCATAACTTTAAAATCAATGCTTGAGAAAGATCCGTTATTTACTGAATTAAATGGCGAGGAATATCTAGTTAAATTAACAATCATGGCGATGGTTGTTATCAATCCTCAGGATTACGGCAAAATAATATTTGATCTGGCAATTAAGCGTAACCTTATACAAATAGGTGAGGAAACAGTCAACATTGCTTATAACTCTACCTTAGAACTTAGTGGCTCAGAGCAGCTTGAGACAGCTGAAACTAAGTTATATAAATTGGCTAGCGAAGGGATAAATGAAAAGAGTTTTCTTCATATTAAAGAACATGTAGCTTTATCGCTTGATAGTATTAATAGAGCAATGAAGAATTCAGATCATGTAACTGGTATTTCAACAGGAATATCAGATCTTGACAAAAAACTTTCTGGTTTTCACAATTCTGATTTAGTTATTATTGCTGGTAGACCAGGTATGGGTAAAACTGCTTTTGCAATTAATTTTGCCTTTAATGCCTGTAAATCATTGTTAAAAAAAACAGATCTAGATAAGCCAAAACCTTCTGTTGGTTTTTTCTCTCTAGAAATGTCATCTGAACAATTATCTACTAGATTGCTCTCAATGTTAACAAAGATTGATTCTACACTTTTAAGAAGTGGAAAAGTTAATGAAGAGCATTATAACGATCTAAGACGAGCAGCTGCAGATCTTGCAGAGATGCAAATTTTTATTGATGATACACCAGCTCTGACGATATCAGCAGTTAGAACAAGAGCACGTAAATTAAAAAGAAAACATAATTTAGGAATTATATTTATAGATTATTTGCAATTACTTCGTGGTTCTAACAAATCTGAAAATAGGGTTGTAGAAGTTTCTGAAATTACCCAAGGCTTAAAAGCTCTGGCTAAAGAATTAAATATACCTGTTATTGCTTTAGCTCAACTTTCAAGAGCGGTAGAGCAAAGAGAGGATAAAAAGCCAATGTTGTCTGATTTGCGTGAATCTGGATCGATAGAACAAGATGCTGATATTGTAATGTTTTTATATAGAGAGGAATATTATTTAAGAAGGCAAGAGCCAAAACAGGATGATCCTAAATATTCAGAATGGGCGGATAAATTAGGCAAAGTTCACAATTTGGCAGAAATTTTAGTTGCAAAACACAGGAATGGTGCCGTTGGGAATGTGGCAGTATATTATGAAGATAAATACTCAACCATTGGCAATTTAGAAAGAATTCATTAACAAAATATATCTATATTATGAAAATATCAATTATGAATATTATTTTTGGTCTAGCTGGAACTAAACTTAGCAGCGAAGAAAAAGAGTTTTTTTTAAAAGCAAAACCATTGGGTTTTATTTTATTTTCTAGAAATATTGAATCTAGAGATCAATTGATAAATCTTACAAAATCTCTTAGAGAATTATTTCCTAAAAGAGGAATTTTAATTTTTGTTGATCAAGAGGGAGGTAGAGTTGCTAGAATAAAACCACCTATTGTCGAAAAATTATATCCAGAAGCAAAGTTTTTCTCTGATATGTATTTGTTAGATAAGCTTAAAGCAAAAAAAGCCGTGAGAGAAAATTACTTAGAAATTATGTCTGACCTAAAAGAACTTGGTATTGACTCTCCTTGCGCCCCAGTATGTGACGTCCATTACATGGAAGCAGATCAAATTATTGGAGATCGTAGTTTCGGTAATAATGTAGAACAAGTGGTTGATTTATGCAAGGAAGCTATTGCTGCTATCAATATTAAAGAAGGAACTGCTTTTGTCAAACACGTACCAGGTCATGGCAGAGCGAATGTTGATAGTCATCTTGCATTGCCTGTAGTAAATACTGATTTGAAAATTCTTGAAGAAACTGATTTCAAAATATTTAAAGAATTAGCACAAGAAGAAGCATGGGGCATGAGTGCTCATGTCATTTATAGTGCTATTGACCCTATAAAACCAGCGACTATATCTGTTAAAATTATTGATTATATAAGAAATAAAATAGGTTTTCATGGAGTGTTAGTTACTGACGATATTTGTATGTACGCCCTACATGGAGAAATAGGTCAGAAAAAATCTTTGTTAAATAAAATAATTTTACTTGCATCAAAAGGCGCGGAGTGGAAGAATAAATATCAAGAAGATTTTAAAAAATTATTTATAATTAATGTAAGTAGTAAAAATGATCAAGAAATAATAGAAATTTGTAAAAAAGAACAAAAAATTATAGAACCATTATTTTGTAAAAATCTTGCAAAAATTACTAGGGAATCTATTGAAGCAGGATGTGATGTAATATTGCATTGTAGTTCTGATTTGCAAGAGATGGAAGCTGTATATAAAGCTATTAAAGATGGATATAGCAAAGAATAACTAATTTAAAATAGGAATAAAAATGACTTATTGCAATCACTCAAACCAACCAAAACATCCTTTTATCTTACCAGAATTGCCATATGGTAAAGATGATTTTAAACCATATTTCACTGCCGAAACATTCGAATATCATTATAATAAACATCATAATGCATATGTAACAAATTTGAATAATTTGATAAAAGATAATAAAGAAATGATCGGTATGGATCTAGAAACTATAATTTTATCTTCTAATAATTCGAATCCAGCTATTTTTAATAATTCAGCTCAAGTCTGGAATCATACATTTTTTTGGCATTCTATTAATCCAAAAGGGGGGGGGGAACCAAAGGGTGAGATATTAATGCAAATAGAGAAAGATTTTAGTTCTTACGAACTATTTGTTACTGAATTTAAACAGGCAGCTTTAAGTCAATTCGGTAGTGGCTGGGTTTGGCTTGTGTATAAAAATGATAAATTAGAAATTATCAAGACCTCTAATGCTGCCACTCCTATGACGGATTCTTACGCACCTATTTTAGCATGTGATGTTTGGGAACATGCTTATTACATAGATTATCGTAACAGAAGACCAGATTATATTAATGACTTTATAGATCATATGATCAACTGGGAATTTGCGGAGTTACAATTTATAAAAGCTAGAAAATATTAGGCACTTTTAACTAATGTTTTCTATACTTATCTTCTTAATAGATAGAATATATTCATTAAGAAGAAATTATGGGTAAAAGATTATAACCTATAAACCTTAAAACTTTTAATTTATGGGTCTTACCTGTAATTGAGCAAAACTATATATAGAAAGGCAGACCACTATAAATAAGTCATTACAAGGTATGTGCGCAATATTATATGTTTTGCGCACAGTCCGTAATAGTTGACATGAAAAAGACTTAATGCCTAGAACAAAATTGCCTTTGCTGTTTATGCAATCTCAACTTTATTTCCAAATTTACGAGGTTTATTCAAATTTTCCTTGCCGATAGACTCTATTTCAAGATGCTGAAATCTGTAAATTATCTTATTCTTTATGGATTTTGTAAGCTGTTTATAACATCAAACCCTTTGTTAATTAAGGCGTGAAGAGTTTTAACGGAGAGACTATTTATTTTATTTTTTGTCTATAATGACTGAGCAATTCTAGATTATTTTAAATTTTTTAGAGAGATATAAAGTAACGAAGCCAACTTAAAATATTGAAGCAATATAGGCTATAATTTGCCTAAAGATACCAACTTTTTCAACTGACTCGTTAACAATAATTGGAGTTTCTAGCGAGTCTCCATCAATAGTTACAAGCATTTTACCTACAACATCTCCAGCTTTTACAGGAGCAGAAAGTGGAGATGTAATCTCAATATTTGTGTCAATTTTATTTTGTTGATTTGAACGTAATGCAAGAGATAGCACATCTTCTGAAAATTCTAAGGCTACTTTATCTTTTTCTCCAAGCCATATAGTAGCTTCTCCCACAACATCTCCTTTAGAATAAAATTTCTTATTAATAAAATTTTGTTGTACCCATTGAACTATTTTTGTTGATTCATCAGCTCTTTCTTTCATAGAATTTAATCCATTAATAACAGCTATATATCTTCTGTTTTTATCAATAAAAGATATTATTATACCATAACCACCTAAATCTGTGTAACCAGTTTTAATACCATCTCCCCCTAGATCTTTGTATAATATAGGATTGCGATTGCCTTGGGTAATAGGATTGCCATTTTGATCTTTACCAAAAGTAAAGTTTTTCTCACTATATATAGGGTAAAATTCTGGATGTGTTTTGATCAACAATGTACCAAGAAGGGCTAGATCATAGGCTGTACTATAATGATTTTCATCTGGCCAACCATTTGAATTAACAAAGTAAGTATTTTTCATGCCTATTTCTTGAGCTTTAGCATTCATAAGATCAACAAACGCCTCTTCACTTCCAGATAGACCTTCGGCTGCAACAACACAAGCATCGTTGCCAGATTGTATTATAATTCCACGCAAAATATCATCAAGACGTACTTTTTCACCAAGTGGCATGAAAGATTTTGATCCAGCCATTCTCCAAGCTTTCTCGCTTACAATAAATTCAGAATCTAAAGAGACATCCTGTATTTTGATTTTTTCTTGAATAATATAAGATGTCATGATTTTGGTCATAGATGAGGGGGGCATACGCTCATGAGCGTTTTTTTCTAACAAAATTTTACCCGTAGAATAATCAATAACTAGCACTTGCCTTGCTTTTATATCAATAGTTGTGCTATTAGGATATTGTATTAAATTACTAAGATCTTCTTTTGTTTCTAGATTTTTAATTTTTTTATTGATTGCCGATTTATTGCTGGCAAAACTTGCATCAATAAAAGAGAAAAATATCAACCAAGCTAAAAAAAATGTTTTCAAAATAACTTGCATATTTTTTACTAATAGAGTTTTTCAAACTAGTGAAAATTTAGCCGTGATAAAATTTACAAAATAATCTACTACTTTATGTATTTTAACCCTTCAGATAGACCTTTAGTTGAAAATGGTATATCAATTTGCTTTCCTTCAGTATTCATAAAACCTACTTTATTTTCAGATGAATTTAAAATAGTCTTTAAATCTTCTTCTGAAATATCACTTATTGCTTGGCAACCAGATTGATTACATACAGTAAATTTGCCAGGAGATACTAGTTTACTAGAACTAATGATGGAAGTTCCAGAGTCTAGTCTAATGCCAAGAGGAAGTGTAACAATCAGTTTTAATTCTTTTTTAGATCCTATATAGCCAATTTGATATAATGCCAGAGGTTTTTGAATATTATCTTCTGTAATATTAACTTGCTGTGATAAAAAACAAATAGCAGGCACTTTTGTATTAGCATCTTCTTTTGTACAACCAGCGCTCCAATCATCAAATTTTTTATCATCCTTTTTAGAAGCTTCTACATAACTAAATTTAGTAATTAAAAATATAGAAACTATAAATGCTATACCTAAAAAAACAAAGATCGACTTTCTTACAATGTTAGACATAAACAAAATACCAGAAATTAAAATATGGTGGGCGATGACAGACTCGAACTGCCGACCGTCTCGGTGTAAACGAGATGCTCTACCAACTGAGCTAATCGCCCCCTTGAAAGGGAATATGAACTAATTTCGTCAATTAATCAACTAATTTTTTATATAATCAATCTATTTCACCAATATTAACTATAATTATCGGTGATTTATTAATTTCATGCTTTAATATTCTTCGAATAGAAGATTTAGCACATTCTTGTATTTGGTCAATTAACAAGCGACCTTTAGAATTCTTTCTTTGAGTATGCAATGCTTGCTCTACTTCTTGAGTAATAGAGTTTAAAAAATCTTCATCATCTTTGGGATCAAGAAGACCCGGCATTACTATTAAAGGTTTAGTTACCAATTCAGCTTTACCATTAACTACTATCGAAGCAACTACAATACCAGCATCTCTGATCTTACGACGCATCTTAAAGATTGGTGATGAGTCAGGTAATAAATAATCTCCATCAACGGCTAAATAACCATTTTCTACGGAGTCTATGATCTTAGGATCTTTTTCATCAATTAGTACAACACTACCATTTTCAACTTCTACGGTCTTTTTTATACCATTCGCTTTTGCTAGTTTTGCTTGTTCATGAATATGAACAGGCTCCCCATGAACAGGAATACAAATTTTAGGTCTTACTAACTCATACATTTTTTTTAATTCTTCAATAGCAGGATGACCTGATACATGGACAAAATGATCCCTTTCAGTAATTACTTCTACCCCCATTTTTACAAAAATATTAAACATCCTAAATATCTTTTTATCGTTACCAGGAATAATTTTTGAAGAAAATATTACCGTATCTTTTGGAGATAATTTTACCGAAGCATGAGTTTTATTTGCCATTTTAGCAGTTGCCGCCATTGCCTCACCTTGGCAACCAGTAGCTATAATTAACAATTCTTCTCTTTTGTAATTTCCAACAGCTCTTTCGTCAATTAAAGGAGCAATATCATTTAAATATCCGCTTTCTTGAGCCGCAGCAAGCATTCTATGAAGGCTTCTACCGGTAAGAGCAATTTTTCTACCAGCTTTTTGGCCGGCATGAATCAAAGTATCTAATCTTGCTAAATTTGAAGCAAATGTAGTAACAACAACCATTTTTGGACAGCCGGCAATAATATCTATAAGGCTTTTTCTAACATCCCCTTCTGAACCTGATATACCTTCATTAAAAACATTGGTTGAATCACAAACTAAGGCTAAAACACCTTCATCTCCGCATTTTCTTAAAATATCAAGATCTGACAAAGTACCAACAACTGGATCAGGATCAAATTTCCAATCACCAGTATGCATAATATTACCAGCAGCTGTTCTTATCATCAAAGCTTGCATCTCTGGCGCAGAATGTGTAAGTGGTATCATTTCAATTGAAAAAGGGCCTAAATCGAATTTATCACCAGCTTTAACTTCATTTATTTTTATATCATTAGCAAAAGCATATTCTGATAATTTCATTTTTAAAAAGTTTTTGGTAAACTTAGTTGTATAAATAGGGCACTCTAAACTGCTCCATAAATACTGAATTGCACCAAGATGATCCTCATGAGCATGGGTTAGGACTAAACCAAGTAAATCTTTTTTATGTTTTTCAATAAATTTTAAATCAGCAACTATCATATCTACTCCTGGTAGATATTCATCTGCAAATCCACTTCCACAATCAATCATGATCCATTTTCCTTGAAAATGATACAAATTGACATTAATACCTATTTCATTTGATCCTCCAAGTGGAATGAACAATAGTTTATCTTTGTAATTTTTTGGGTTGAACGACATTTATTTTTCTATATTATTAAATTTTCTTGCATTAACTTATAACTGATTAATAATGCTTAGTCTATGGATAAATAATTACCTTATTAATGTTAGCCTTATAATTTTAGCTTTTCTTACAGTCTTACTTGTTATATTTCCAGAACTAGATATACACTTCTCTGAACTTTTTTTTTCTAAAGAAAATGGTTTTATATACAAAAAAAACTTTTTAGTTTATCAAATATATAAACTATTACCGTTTTTAACTAAATTATTCATATTATTTTGTGTTTTATATCTTGTATATATTACCATTAAGCATAAAAGCTTAAAAAAAATTATACAATCAGGCGTGTTTTTTTTAGTTATTACTGCTATTGTTTCTCCAGGTTTCATTATCAATGAAGTTTTTAAAGAAAATTTTGGCAGAGCAAGACCTAATCAAATAAAAGAATTTAATGGAACGAAAAATTTTACTAGGGCATTTGAGATGACCAATCAATGCGAACATAATTGTTCTTTTTCTTCTGGTCATGCTGCTATGGGATATTTTTTTAGTGCAATTGCTTATACAACAAATTTACTATATTTTAATAAAATATACATAACAGGAATTGTTTTTGGTAGTTTTGTAGGTCTTTCAAGAATTATGATGGGTGGTCATTTTTTAAGCGACATTGTTGTTTCAGCTTTTATAATATTATTTTTTAACCATTTCATATTTATCTTATGGAAAATGCTAGTGAAAACTTTAAGAAAATAGCAATTATTCATCCAAACACACAAGGATCAATAAAAATAGCTAACGAGCTAAATAAA
This sequence comes from Rickettsia typhi, assembly GCA_945883665.1. Taxonomy (GTDB): domain Bacteria; phylum Pseudomonadota; class Alphaproteobacteria; order Rickettsiales; family Rickettsiaceae; genus Megaera; species Megaera typhi_B. The sequence goes on from CAMCXV010000005.1 coordinate 33,634, forward strand.
TATTTTACTCCTACAAAGCCGGAACAATCTGATTTAATAATTGTCATTGGTGGAGATGGAAGTTTACTTCATGCTTTACATAATTACATGGATTTAAATATACCATTTTATGGAATTAACTCTGGTAGCGTTGGTTTTTTAATGAATAATTTTCATATCCAAAATTTTTCAAACAATATACATAAAACAATATATACAAATTTATATCCTTTAGAAATGAATGCAATTAATAGCAAAGACGAAGAATTCAAAGCTCTAGCAATTAATGAAGTTTCAATTTTTAGACAGACTAATCAGGCGGCAAAATTTCAAATTAAAATAGATAATGTTGAAAGAATAAAAGAGTTAACAGCGGACGGAGCTCTAGTTGCAACACCTGCTGGTAGTAGTGCATACAATTTATCAGCTGGGGGGGCAATAGTTCCTCTTAGGTCAAATGTACTATGTCTTACACCAATTTGTCCATTTAGACCAAGAAGTTGGCGTGGAGCAATATTGCCAGCGGATAGTACTATTGAATTTAATATTTTTGAAGCTGATAAAAGACCAGTGAGCGCAGTTGCAGATTTTAATGAATTTACTAATATTAAAAAAGTGATTATTAGATCATCTAAAAACAAAGTAATCAAAATTTTATTTGATCAAGATCATAGTTTTGAAGATAGAGTAATAAAAGAACAATTTAGTTATTAAAAATAATATCATGCATAACTCAAATACGAAACTAGCCTTATCAATTGTGTTGCTCTTTAGTAGCATGCTAATTCTGACTTTTGCATCTGTACCTATATATAATTTATTTTGTAAAGCGATGGGTTTTGGTGGAACAACTAAAAGAGAAGAATCTTTTTTAAAACCCCAAAAAGGCACAAGAAAAATTATTATAGAATTTGATGCTAATATTGAGCCAGATTTGCCTTGGAAATTTGTTCCAAAACACCGTAGAACAGAAGTAACTACAGGAGAAAACTCTCTTATTTTTTACGAATCAGAAAATTTGGCTAAAAACGATATTATAGGTACTTCTGTTTATAATGTAACACCTGACAAAGCTGGAAAATACTTTGTAAAAGTTCATTGTTTTTGTTTTGAAGAACAATTGTTAAAAGCTGGACAAAAAATGTTAATGCCGGTTTCTTTTTATCTTCATTCAGATCTTGATAAAGATCCGGAAATGGACGATGTTGATAGGATTACCTTATCTTACAGTTTCTTTAAAGTTCGTGACTTATAAAACAAAAAAAATCTAGACAGATAATGTTACTAGATAATATAATCCATAAAGATATAGTAATTACTGAATTTCTTATTTATTATTCAAAATTAATTCTAGGATTTAGTATTTATTTTTAGCAAAATATTGATTAATTAAAAAATTAAAGGTAAGAAATGACCGCAAAACCCCAGCACGCTTTTCATTTAGTCGATCCTAGCCCTTGGCCTATTCTCACATCATTCTCATTATTTTTCTTAACATTTGGCGCTGTATTCTTAATGCATGGTCACCATATGTCTAAGTATATTAGCATTTTCGGAGCATTGTCAGTAATTTTTTGTGCTTATCATTGGTGGAAAGATGTGATTAACGAAGGTAGAGTTGGTCAACATCATACAGAAAAAGTAAGAATGGGTCTAAGAATTGGTATGTCGCTTTTTATACTATCAGAAGCGATGTTTTTCTTTGGGTTTTTCTTTTCTTTTTTTTCTGCAAGTGTTTTTCCAGCTGGAATATTGGAAGGTGTTTGGGTGGTAAAAGATGGAACTTGGCCTCCAAAAGGAATAGAAACTTTTGATCCTTGGGATGTTCCATTTATAAATACTCTTATTTTACTACTTTCTGGAACTACTGTTACTTGGGCTCATTATGCTATCACACAAAATGACCAAGATAATTCTGTAAAAGCTTTAGCCATCACCGTATTACTGGGTATAAGCTTTAGCTGTTTTCAAGCTTATGAATATTACCATGCAGGATTTAAATTAGTAGATGGTGTGTATGCAGCAAATTTCTATCTAGCTACTGGTTTTCATGGGGTTCATGTAATTATTGGAACTATATTCTTAACAGTGTGTTACTTCAGGGCAAAAAATGGTCACTTTATCAATGGAAATGATCATTTAGGTTTTGAATTTGCAGCATGGTACTGGCATTTTGTTGATGTTGTATGGTTATTTCTTTTTGTATTTATCTATGTGCTTGGCAGGTAAATTGACGATAAATAATATATTAATCGTCAAAAGATATCTTCTTTATTCTATATTTAGGAATAGTTGTAAAAATAGTTTATTTGACAAGTGTTAATAAATTACATAGTATTTTCCAATAATTTTTTTAGGAAGTAATAGTAATATGGGCTCTAATCAGCTGTATTTTTTTAAAGATAAAAGATTCTTGCCAATATTTATTGTGCAGTTTTGTGGATGTTTGAATGATAATATATTAAAAAACGCTCTTATAATCTTAATTACATTTACAATATCGGAAAACTTCAGCGTTCCACCCTACATATTGGTGATGCTTGCTAATGTTTTGTTCATTTCTCCTTTTGTGATTTTTGCAAGCTTGGCAGGGCAAATAGCCGACCGTTATGAAAGATCAAAAATTGTTAAAATCATAAAATTCTTGGAGATTATAATAATATTGCTCTCAGCTTACGGTTTTTACAATGAAAATTTAATAATTTTATTTTTTGCCTTAACCGTTATGGGTATACATTCAACTTTTTTTGGTCCTATTAAATATAGTGTGCTACCAGATCACTTAAAGAAAGAAGAGCTTCTTGGTGCTAATGGATATATAGAAGCAGGAACATTTATATCTATAATGTTTGGCACTATGATTGGAGGTTTTTATAATTTTGATGGGAATTTAGTTATTTCAGTTGCTATTATTATAGCAATAATAGGATTTGCAGCTAGCTTTTTTATGCCTCTTTCAGGAAATACAAACCCTGATATTAAAATTAATCTAAACATTGTAGCAGAAAGTATATCGATAGTAAAATATGCTTCTTCAAGAAATAAGGTTTATTTAGCTATTTTAGGAATTTCTTGGTTTTGGTTTATTGGCGCAGCAATTCTGGCTCAGATACCTATTTTAACTAGAGAAACTTTAGGAGCAGATGAAAGTGTAGCTAGTTTATTTTTGGTGATATTCTCAATTGGTGTAGGTGTAGGGTCATTTGTATGTAATAAAATTTTAGCTAACAATATTACGACAAAATATGTTTTTATTGCAGCTGTTGGTATAAGTTTATTTGGCATCGATTTACACTTTGCTACTAGAATTGCTGAAATTACTTATCATCCTGAGCATTTAAAAAGCATTGCTGAATTTTTGTCAAAACTTCATTATTTGAGAATATTATTTGACTTATTTTGTCTTTCTGCTTTTGGTGGTTTTTATGTAGTACCATTATTTGCGGTAATGCAATATTTTACATCTCCTGCTTATAGATCTAGGGTAATTGCAGCCAATAATTTAATTAATTCGATTTTTATGGCTGGTTCTACAGCTATATTGTCATTACTTTTTTACATGAGATTTTCTATACCATCCGTTATTTTAATAATAAGTATTTTGAATTTTGTGATTGCTCTTCATATATATAAATTTATCCCAAATACAAAAATCATTCCCCTCAAATTTTTACAAATGATTTTTAGAACTATTTTTAGTGTTTTTTATCAAGTTGAGGTAAAAGGAATTGAGAATTACAGAAAAGCTGGAAAAAGAACTGTTATAATTGCAAATCATCTATCTTATATTGATCCAATCTTGATAGCAACTTACATACCAGAAAATATTCAATTCGCTATTAATATATCAGTATCTAAAAAATGGTGGGTTAGACCATTTTTAACTCTAGCTCGTACTTATCCTATTGATCCCAACAATCCTATGGCTATCAAAAGCTTAATTGAAGAGGTGAAAAAAAATAAAAAAATTGCAATTTTTCCCGAAGGAAGAATCAGTATTACTGGAGCTTTAATGAAAGTCTATGAAGGTCCAGCTATGATAGCTGATAAATCAAATGCTACTATTTTACCAATCAGAGTTGATGGAACTCAATTTACTTGTTTCTCAAAAATGAGTAATATATTGAAAACTAGCTTTGCTTTAAGAAGAAAAATCACTATTACTATTCTGCCACCTGAAAAAGTTAATCCACCTGAAAATCTAAATAGCAGGGAAAGAAGAAAATATATTAGTCAAGCTCTCTATGATATAATGAGGGATATGATGTTTGAAAGCTCAGATTACAAACAAACATTATTCCAATCATTGATTAATTCTGCTAAATTGTTTGGCATGAATAGAAAAATTTTAGAAGATATAGATGGTAATAACAGTACTTATCGATCTATTTTCTTGAAGTCATTTATTCTGAGTGATTTAATTGCCAAGCAAACAAAAATTGGAGAAAAAGTAGGAATTATGTTGCCTAATATGGTTGGTAGTGTGATTAGTTTTTTTGCTATGCAATCTTCTGGAAGAGTTCCTGCCATAATTAATTTTACCTCAGGAGCAAGTAATATAATTTCATCTTGCAGGACTTCTGAAACCAGTATTATTTACACCTCTTTAAAGTTTATTGAAAAAGCAGAGCTGGAAAAACTTGTTAATCTATTATTAGAGAATGGAATAAAAATAATATATTTAGAGGATTTAAAAAAATATGTTACCCCTTTCTTAAAAATTAAGTCTATGATTGGTAGTATTTTCCCACAAATTTATTACGAATATCTTTGTCAAAAAAGGGATGATCAACTACCTGCTGTTGTGCTTTTTACTTCTGGTACGGAAGGTAAGCCAAAGGCTGTTGTTTTATCCCATAGAAATATACAGTCGAACCGTTGCCAAGCTCTTTCTATAATTGATTTCAACACTCATGATTTAGCTTTTAATGCTCTTCCTTTGTTTCATAGTTTTGGCATGACTGCAACAATGATCATGATGCTTGGAGGGGTTAAAATATTCTTATATCCATCTCCTCTTCATTACAGAATAATTCCTGAAGTAATTTATGATATAGGCGCAACAATAATGTTTGGAACAGATAGTTTTTTAGCTGCCTATGCTTCTTATGCGCATGCATATGATTTTTATTCAATAAGGTATGTTATAGCAGGAGCAGAAAAACTTAAGGAAGCTACAAGGCAGACATGGCTTGATAAATTTGGTGTGAGAATACTTGAAGCTTACGGCGCAACAGAAGCATCCCCAGCAATTGCTACAAATACGCCAATGTATTACAAAGCTGGTTCTGTTGGAAGATTTTTACCAAAAATTCAATATTTTTTAAAACCAGTTGATGGCATTCATAATGGAGGAAGGCTTTGCGTAAAAGGACCCAATATAATGCTTGGTTATATTAAACCAGAAAATCCTGGTGTAATAGAAAGACCATTTGTAGAGAAGCTAGGTAACGACTGGTACGATACTGGTGATATAGTAAACGTTGATTCAGAGGGTTATATAACAATATTAGGTCGTCAAAAAAGGTTTGCTAAGATTGCAGGAGAAATGATTTCACTTGCAGCTGTAGAGGAACTAATAGATAAAATAAATAGTCAACAAGCTAACAATGTAGCTGTTTCTATTCCAGATAACAAAAAAGGAGAAAAAATCTTATTATTCACGACTATAAAAGATTTAACAAGAGATAAAATCTCTAAAAAAGTAAAAGAAAATGGGGTTTCGGAATTATATATACCATCAATTATAATTGTCCTTGCAGAAATACCTTTGCTTGCTAGTGGTAAAACTAATTATTTAAAAATAAGTGAACTTTGCCAAGAGTATATTAAAGCTACTTAAATAATCGTATTTTATAAGATTTAATGACTCTGTAATAGACTTTGTGTAAGTTAAAAAAGAAATGGTAGAAGCACCATAGATTTAAGATAACTTATATGAGGAAAAAGATGAGCAAGAAAACAAAGAAAATAGATCAACAAATAGATTCTATAAATCACATTAATCTAACAAATAAAATAGTAGAAGAATTATTATCAAAGGCTAATCCTGGAGTGTCAATAAGCGTTGAAAATTGACCCACTAAGTGCGTCCAAAATTGACCCACTTCGATTACAAAATATTAGCTTCTTTTTTTCATACGATGACTCTCGTTTCCAGTTTCTATAATATCACAATTGTGGCAAATTCTATCAAGCAATGC
>CAMCXV010000006.1 GCA_945883665.1 Rickettsia typhi
ACGGGAAATTTCTATCCAAATCGCACAAAAATCAGTAAATACTTCGTAAAATCACTAAAATTTCTTAAAGTAGAGCAAAAATATGCAATCCTATTTTGCGGGACAAGTTTTTGAATGTATTTTTAAAACAAAACTCACAATGAGTTGAACTTAAAATATCAAATGAAATAGTAAGTGCTGCAGATAGAGTAATTAATGGTGAATTTAGCAATAATTTTCCTTTAGTAGTTTGGCAAACTGGCTCTGGTACTCAAACCAATATGAATATGAACGAGGTTCTTGCTTCCATTGCAAATGAAAAATTAACTGGTAAAAAAGGTGGAAAATCACCAGTTCACCCAAACGATCATGTCAATATGGGGCAGTCGTCAAATGATTCTTTTCCAACCGCTATGCATATTGCAACCGTTATTACAACTTATGAAAAGTTAATACCAGCTTTGAATAAATTACATACTAGTCTTAACGATAAGGTGAAAAATTGGCAAAAAATTGTTAAAATAGGAAGAACTCATTTGCAGGATGCAACTCCTATTACTCTTGGTCAAGAATTTTCTGGTTACGCTGCGCAGATCCAATATTCTTTGGAGAGAATAGAACAATCATTAACCAGAGTCCATTATTTAGCTCAAGGCGGTACAGCGGTAGGCACTGGCATTAATTGCCCCGAAGGTTTTGCTGAAAAATTTGCCGATGAGGTGGCTAGATATACATCTTATAAATTCAAAACATCTCCCAACAAATTTGAATCCTTGGCATGTAATGATGCTTTAGTAGAGTTTTCTGGTTCATTAAATACACTTGCTGTAAGTATGATGAAAATAGCAAATGATATTAGACTACTTGGTTCTGGTCCTCGCAGTGGTATTGGTGAGCTTAATTTACCCGCAAACGAACCTGGATCATCAATTATGCCTGGCAAGATAAATCCAACCCAATGTGAAGCTATGACCATGGTTTCAGCTCAAGTAATGGGCAATCATGTAGCAGTAACTATTGGTGGATCTAATGGTCATTTAGAGTTAAATGTCTTTAAACCACTAATAATTCAAAACATAATCCATTCTATAAATTTATTATCTGATGCTATTGTTAGTTTTGTAGATCATTGTATAGATGGCATGGAACCAAATCTTGAAAGAATAAAGAACCTTATGGATCAATCTCTTATGCTTGTTACTGCTTTAAATCCTTATATTGGTTATGACAAAGCAGCTGTTATTGCAAAAAAAGCCTACAAAGACGGCACTTCATTAAAAACAGCAGCTCTTGAACTTAAAATTATTTCAGAGCAAGATTTTGATAAATTTGTTGTTCCTGAAAATATGGTTGGTAAGTTTTAAAAACATGCTAAAAGATTAACATAGTTAAAACTATAGAAACAAATTAAGTTACAATTTATGAGTAAGAAAAACAAAGATAACGATAAAAAATTTACAAAAGATTTACAACAAGTTCAAGACCAATATCTAGATTATCCATATCCTATGAGGAATCCAGAAGATGAAAAAGTGAGATTACTTTGTCTGCAAGGAGATTTTCTGGAAGAAATAAATCATTATTTATTTAATGGTCACCAAGATTTCAAAAATAATTTTAGAATATTAGTCGCAGGTGGTGGAACTGGTGATGCCGCTATTTTTCATGCTGAGCAATTGCGAGATACTAATGCACAAATAGTATATCTTGACTTTAGTAAAGCAAGTATGGCAATTGCTAAAGAGAGAGCAAAAATTAAAGGTCTAAAAAATATAAAATGGATACATGATAGTATTTTAAATTTACCAAAACTCAATATTGGTAAATTTGATTTTATTAATTGTGTTGGAGTATTGCATCATCTTGAATCCCCAGATGAAGGCTTCAAGGCCCTGAAATCCGTGCTAAAGCCAGATGGCGGTATGAGTATAATGATTTACGCTAAATATGGCAGAACTGGCTTATATCAGATGCAAGAAATTATGCAAATGGTTAACGAAGGGGTGGGAAATCGTCAGGAAGAGGTAAATAATGGCTGGGAAATAGTTAACTCCTTGCCTGATACTAATTGGTGCAAAAGAGGAGAAGAGCTTTTACAAGATCACAAATCAGATGGCGATATTGGAATGTATGATATGTTCCTACACAAGCAAGATCGTGCATATTCAATTCCCGAAATGTATGAATTTATCAGTAATACAGATCTTCATTTTGTTGAATTTTCTGACCCAATTTCTAGGGGAACTTTGAATATTATGAGTTTTTTAAGACAAGGAGAACTAGCGGAAAAAATCCTCAAAATGGATAAAATCAAGCAACAAAGCATTTGCGAGATTATGGCTGGAAACATAATAAAACATAGTTTTTGGGTTACAAATAGAAGTGATAACACAATTGCTTCTCTTGAAGACTTGGATAATATACCAATTTTTTACAAAAAAACTTCTCGATATAGTGAAGATATAATAAATTTTTTAAATGATAATCCTAATCAAGTTGGGTTACCTATTACTTTTGATGTCCAAACTTTTACAGGATCTATGAATGTTATTTTCACAACTTCTCTTCTGACAAAACATATTTTTGAAGCAACAAAAGAGAAAAACAGAACCTTATTGGACATTCTAAATTTCACAAAAGAGGCAATAGGCAGAGAAATAACAGTCGCAGAATTTAATCAAGAAATTAGGAATATTCTATATCCATTAGTGAAGTGTGGTATTATGTGTCTAAGACATAAATCAGTAAACTTTCATCGGTCAAATTATATTTAAAATAAATCTATTAAAAATCAATAATATTTAATAACAAATCTTTAGAAAAAATCAGATAATTTAACCTAAAGATTTATTATTGCAATGGAACAAATTCAAATTGACCGGGATCCAAAGTTTTTACCATTTCTTTCACGTATAAAACTTCTTTTGCTTTCTCTAATTTAATTAAAGCATCGCCTCTTGGTTCATCGGTTAATTTAAATACATCATAATGAGATGGTACAGTAAATGGTTTTCCAAGATCAATATGAGCTTTTATCATATCAAAAGGATCCATATGAGCATATTGCATAAACCATCTTGGTTCGTAAGCTCCCATAGGAAGCAAAGCTAGACGAAATTTACCAAACTTTTCTTTTGCTTTTTTAAAATAACGACCATTGCCATAGCCAGAATCTCCAACAAAATATATATTACCTGATTTTGTTTCTATATTAACAGCTGCCCACAAAGCTTTGTTTTTATCAAGCACCCACCTTGATGACCAATGTTGCATAGGTTCTATATGAAATTTCATATTATCATTAATTATTACTTCATCTCCCCAATCGTAAGCTTCAACTTCAATATTGGAATTATATTTCTTAATAATTGTATCATTGCCAATAGGGGTAATAATTCTTGGCTTATGTTTTTTCCATAATAATTCAATAGTTTCAAGATCTAAATGATCATAGTGATTATGACTAATCCAGACAAGATCAATAGGCGGTAAATCTTTAAACTTTATACCAGGATCTATTACTCTTTTTGGACCAGCAAAGCTAACTGGACTCGCCCTATCAGACCAAACGGGATCGGTCAGAATATTTAGACCATTTGTTTGTATAAGAAATGTTACATGTCCAACATAAGAAACTCTAAGATCTGAACCCATAACTCTATCTGGTGGCAAATCAAATTGATTATTTGGCACTTTATCTGGCCAAGGGTAAGATTTTGTAGTAAACCGCCATTTTAAAAAATCAACAAAACTCTTGTCATTATTCAGTTCTGGATCAAAAAACCTAGTACCATCGAAATGATCAGTGATTTTACCATCATAATATTTACTATAAGAAAATAAAAAATAAGATGAAAATATTATTGCTATCAGCAATATAAAAAAATATTTATACATAACATGAATTTCTAATTACATTTATCTAGTCTTTAGTAAATTTATCAACCATTGCAAGAGTTTCTTTAAACCAAGCTGTAAATAAACTAGGAGTATTATTTATCTCAGAGAATATTTCATCTATTTTACTCCATTTTACTGTTGATACTTCCCTAGGGTTAACTCTTATTGATTCACACCTCCAGTAACCAATAAAAACATGATCTATCTCATGTTCAATTAAACTAGTTCCTACATCAGCTTTATAAGTAAAAACCCCTATTTCCTTTAATGGTATATTTAACCCTATTTCTTCATTTAAACGACGCTTTGCAGCCTCCATAACTGATTCAGAAGGTCTGGGATGTCCACAACAACTATTGCTCCATAAACCAGAGCTATGATATTTTGCTAAAGACCTTTTCTGCATCAATAATTCTAAATCTGGATTATTGCGCAAAACAAAGATAGAGAAAGCTCGGTGTAAAAGTCCAAGCTTATGAGCAGTGATTTTTTCTTCTACTCCTATGATCTTATCATTATTATCAACCAAAATTACTTGCTCCAACATTTTCAACTTAAATTATTCATATATAGCTTTATTAGTCGTGATTTGTTGTAATTGCTCTTCTTCTAGCTCTATCATTTCTGATTTGCCAGTAATTAATTGATATCTTTGCAGATGAATTTGCTTTCTATTAAGATCTGACCCCACCCCTAAATTGGATATATTTTTTGCTTTTGATAAGAAATTTCTATTGAAAGAAGCAGCAAATTTATCATAATTCCCAACCAAACTTGAAATATTAGATCCTAGTTTTGCCGAATATTCTGCTAGAGAAGAAATAGAATTAATAAGCTTTTTTACTTCTTCAATAATTTCTAAATTATTATGAAGCATTAAATTTTCAGCTATTTGGAATTTCGCAAATGACAGCATATTCATAAGCCCCGCTGGTCCTACTGGAAAAATATTTAAGTTCCAAGCTTTATTTAAAAAGTCACTATCAGCTTCAACTATTTTTTCAATCGCATGTTCGCTAGGTAAGAACATAAGCGTTATAATATTAGCATATTTCATTCTATTTGCTAAATTGCCAGCTAATTTCATATTTTCGGCATAATCCTTACTCGCTAAAGATTTTAAATGAAAATTCATAGTTTTTACTAATCGCTCGATATTTTCTGATTCATCTATTAAAAATTTTGAAGCTTTAGCATCAATAATCATAATGTTATTTGACGGCAAAAAAATTACTGCATCAGGACGTAATTTGTTATTATGCTCACCACTGAGATTATATTGCATTGAAAAATCTAAACCATTTTTTAAACCAGAGGCTTTTAATATATTTTCCAGTGTAATTTCGGCTAATTTTCCAGCACCAGAGGGCGAAAGCAGCGAATTCTTGATTAAATCAACAGTACCCTGTGATTTTTCTACTCCATTTTTAAGAGCTCCAACCATATTTACTATTCGTTCAAATTCAGCATTGAATTTCTCAGCATTGGTTTTTATATTTTCTTCTGATAATTTACGATTTCCTTCTGTTTCTGTTCTGTGGATCGCAATTAATTGTTTTGATAATTCATTTCCTAGTTCAAACAAAGATGCTTTTGTGAGTTCTTGGGATTTTTTAGTGATATTTTCAAAATCATTGATTAATTTTTCTTGTTGCTGAACCTTAGCTACTATTTGTTCAATATGTTTTATATTTTCTATTTTTTCATTGACGGCAAAATCATATTTACCATTTAGCTCTTCTAGTGATTTATTTCTTTCATCGAGCAAAAATTGTAAAAAACTTATTTTTGATTTATTGATTATTTGCTTGTAAATCAGAAAAATAGATAACAATACGGATATTGATAATATTGAAAAAATTATGATCATACTTATTTTCCTAGTTCCAATAAATCAAAATCGCCATGAAGAAGACCTAAAGTAAGCATTGCTTGATATATCTCATACTTACTAAATATGTTTTTTAAACTCTGATGTTAAACAGACTAACTAACCAACATCAGAGCTTAATTACAGTAATTTACTCAGCTTTATTACCTGCATTCATTCCCATAATATTATAGCCAGAATCAACATGCTGCACTTCCCCCGTAACTCCAGAGCTAAGATCACTAAGCATGTAAACAGCTGATCCAGCTACATCTTGCTGAGTAGTATTTCTTTTCAATGGGGAAGTTTCTGCATGTATCTTTAACATTGATTTAAAATCACCAATACCGCTAGAGGCAAGAGTTTTAATAGGACCAGCCGATATAGCATTTACTCTAATATTGTTCGGACCCATATCATGGGACAGATATTTAACACTAGTCTCTAGCGCTGATTTTGCCAAACCCATAACATTGTAATATGGTATTACTTTTTCCGCTCCATAATAACTAAGGGTAATTATACTTCCACCATCTGTCATAAGAGGTTCCACTCTTTTAGCCATGGCAGTTAACGAATAGCAAGAAATATTCATTGCATTTAAGAAATTTGACAAAGAAGTGTCAATATATCTTCCTCGCAATTCTTCTTTATCAGCAAAAGCTATTGCGTGAACAAGAAAATCTACCCTACCCCATTTATCTTTTACTACCTCAAACAAATTATCCATAGAAGCATCATTTGTTACATCGCATTCTAAAACAAAATCACAATCTATTTCCTTTGCCAAAGGCATAACTCTTTTTTGCAAAACTTCACCTTGATAAGTCAGGGCGATCTCTGCTCCATGTGCTTTTGCTAATTGGGCTATGGCCCATGATATTGACAAATTATTAGCCACCCCTGTTATTATTCCTTTTTTGCCTTTTAGTAACCCAGATTGAATTTCTTTCATTGATAACCTCTTTTCTATGTTCAAAACAATAATAAATGCTATTTTATATACTCAAATAAATAAATCTACAAATTCTTTGGTTATGTTATTAAATAAACTAACTTCTTTTATCTCTGGTCTTATTTGCGGCTTGTCTTTTGCACCAGTTTTTTTTGTACCAGGAATATTTGGTACATCATTACTAGTTGCGCAAATAAAATTATCACAATACAGATCCGAAGCTATAAAATATGGATTTATGTTTGGTTTTGGTTTTTATTTGTCTAGTTTATATTGGATCAGCTTTGCTCTTGGTGTTTTTATAGATCAATTTTGGTGGGCAATTCCTTTTGCTCTATTTGGTCTTCCTGCTTTTATGGCAATTTTTACCGGAATAATAGCTTTATTTGCTTGGCAAATGCGAGATAATAAATTTTTTCATTTTTTCTTTTGTTTTACTTGGGTATTTATTGAGTGGGTAATCTCATGGATATTTACAGGTCTGCCGTGGTCTGTAATTGGATATGCTTTATCTAATTGGCTTATATTAACACAATTAGCTAGTATTTTCGGCATATTTGGTCTTAGTTTTATTGTAATTTATATAGGATCAAGCGCATATAATTTTCTTTGTGTAAAATCAGATATAGAAAAAAAGAATTTCTATTCAAGGCTTATAACTTCCTTGATTATAATAATCGCTATGTTAATTTATGGTTATTTAAGATTAAAGGCTAATCCAACAGAATATACTAATATATCTGCAAGACTAGTGCAACCTTGTATTCCACAGACAGCAAAATGGGATCAAAAAGAATTTTGGGAAAATTTAGATCTGCAAATTGAACTTTCAAAAAAAGAAGGAAAACCAGATTTAATAATTTGGTCAGAAGCTGCTTTAACTTTACCTTACAATATTAAGCCTGTTATCAAAAAAATTCAGTCTGTTTTTGCAAATGATGAGCAAATTTTATTGACTGGCGGAGTAAGTGATAATGACAAAACTGGTGATGATTTAAAAATATACTCTTCTTTTATTGGCATTAACAAATCTGGTACCAAGTTACTGGATTATTATAAATCGCATTTAGTACCTTTTGGCGAATATATACCATTTAAAAATATATTACCTTTAAAAAAAATCACCCATGGTCTAATGGATTATACGGAAGGAAAGAGAAAATCTGTAATTATAGAAAAATTTGATCTAGTTACTTGGCCTTTAATCTGTTATGAAGCAATTTTCCCTTACGAAGTTAAAGTTTCAAACAAAAATGCTGATGTAATTATCAACATCACAAATGATAGTTGGTATGGCAATTCTTCTGGACCATATCAACATTTTGAAATCAGCAGAATGCGAGCCATTGAAAATGGTTTACCAATGCTACGAATTGCAAATAATGGAATAAGTGGATTTATTGATCCAGTTGGTAGAATTTTAGAAAAAACTGAACTAAATGAGGTTACTATATTAGATAATTTTATTCCCCAAAAACTACCCCTAGAGACCCTATTTTCAAAATATCCACTATGTGGATTATTGCTTTGGGTGTATTTCGTGTTAATATTACAATTATTTGTTACGTTTTTTATTTATATTACACGCAAATAACAAATTAATTCCCTCATTACAGAAAATTTCATCTATACTAATTTTTAGCTTCGTTGATAAATCTTTACAAATTAATGTATTCTTAGTATATTTTTTATGATTCAATAAATATACTAATTTTATCGACCCTATTGATTAAATTCAATTTAATAAATTATTAAGGTATATGCTAACACAAACTATCGACAAAAAAGAATCAAAAGGAAGAGCTGATGATATAGACCGCTTAGTAAGTAAGCGCCTCAAAGTAAGAAGAATGATGCTAGGCTTAAGTCAGCAAGATTTAGGAAACGCTGTAGATGTTAGTATTCAACAAATACAGAAATATGAAAAAGCATCAAATCGTATTTCCAGTGGTAAACTATTTACATTTTCTAAATTTTTAAAAGTACCGATAAGTTACTTTTTTGAACAAGGAGATGATCCTAGCAACATAATTGGCAATATTTTCTCTGAAGAAACAGAAAATTATGATCACACAACTGATAAAGATAATGTAAGCGAAAAAGAACTTATTGTCTTAATAAAAGCTTTTAGCGAGATTAAAAATAATCAAAGTCGTAAAAAAATTACTGAACTTGTTAAGACAATGCATTAATTTGCAAAGCAGTTATTTTACCATATATTCTTTAAACAATAGAACAGCTTTTTAATTTAAAAGCTGTTCTATTGTTTTTTCAACAAAGCTTGACGAATCCATTAAATATTCTCTCATTTAGACTATTTCTATCTTTTCTTAAGACTTAAAATTAATTAAAAGTCTTAAAAACTCCTATTTTCACATCAGTGACTGAAATATCACTTGACTAACTAAAAATATAGCATTATTTTCCAAATAATCCCATAAATACCCATATTAACCCATTTTTATCATTTTATTCATTAATATAAATAAAAAGATGCAAAGCAACTAAGGATCAATTAATAGATATAAAATGAATATTTTTATTTCAAAATATCAAAACAAAATTGACAAAAAAGCTAGGGTCTCCGTGCCATCTTCTTTTAGATCGACTCTTTCTGAAGATAAATTTAATGGTATTGTTGTTTATCCATCTTTTAAAAATCACTGCATTGAAGCTTGTAGCATGAATCATCTACAGGAAATATATAAGATAGTCCAAAATCTAGACCCATACTCTAAAGAAAGGGATGCTTTTGAAACAATAATTATGGGAGAATCTGTTCAATTACCATTTGACTCTGAAGGCAGAGTAATAATTCCATCTTATTTGATGGAGCAAGCAGATATATCTGAACAAGCTTTTTTTATCGGAAAAGGTTTAGTTTTCGAAATTTGGAATCCAGAGCATTTCAGCACTCACCTAAAAACTGCTAAAGCTCTTGCGCAGGCTAACAGATTAATTTTGAAAAATCATGAACATACGAGGGGAATAATATGAATAACATCTTGTTACCCGAGCATAATATATTTACACCTCATTACCCTGTATTAATTTCAGAAATTATTCAGAATCTAAAGCCAGAAAATAATAAAAAATATCTTGATTGCACTTTTGGAGCTGGTGGATACACGAAGGCAATATTAGAAAGCTCTGATTGCTTTGTTACAGCTATTGACCAAGACCCGAATGTTTTGAAATACGCTAAAAAATTACAAGATCAAGATATATATAAAAAAAGATTTGAATTTATAGAAGGTAATTTTGCTAATATAAAAGATCTTTTAAATGGAAATCAATATGATGGAATAATATTAGATCTTGGTGTTTCTTCAATGCAACTTGACGAGGGAGAAAGGGGCTTTTCTTTTATGCGTGATGGCAATTTAGATATGCGCATGAATAACAAAAAAGGCTCCTCTGCTGCGGATTTTATAGCCAATGTTTCTGAAACAGAACTTGCCGATGTAATTTACAAATATGGCGAAGAAGTTCAATCTCGTCAGATTGCAAAAATGATTATACAAGAAAGACAAAAAAAACCTATTATTTCCACCTTAAAATTAGCCGAGATTATTCGCAGTGCTATGCACTATCGAAGAGCAAAAATTGACCCTGCAACCAAAACATTTCAAGCAATAAGAATTTATATAAATAAAGAACTTGAAAATCTTGAGCATTTTTTAAATAACGTTAATGAGCTTTTAAAACCAAGAGCAAAAATTTTGATAGTATCTTTTCATTCACTTGAAGATAGTATAGTTAAGTCTTTTTTCAAAGAGCATTCTGTTGAAAAAATTGCTAGATCAAAATATTCTCAAGATCCAGAAAATATTGATGCTAATAAATGGCTAAAAACAATTAAAAAAAAACCTATACTACCAACCAGAGATGAAATAGCAAAGAATCCTAGATCAAGATCTGCTCGCCTCAGGGTGGCAGAAAAAATAGGAGGCAGTGTATGATTTTCTCCCACAGGTTTTTAATATATATAGTAACAGCTTTATGTTTACTAACTATATGCAGTCTTTTTACTATCAAAGATAGGGTAATGACATTAAAATACGAACTTCAAGAAGTGAGAAAACAAGTTCGAAATGAAGAAGATGCTATTCGCATTCTAAAAGCTGAATTAGCATATCTTGGCTCTCCAGAAAGAATTCAAAAATTCGCCGCCAAATATTTATCTTTAGAAAAACCTAAAGTCACTCAGATGATAAGAGACCCTTTGATTAGCGAAAATTCAGAAGAACCAAAAAGATTAGCTAGCACCAAAATTAATAAATGCGCTACTAAATGGCATTACAAAAAAGGATCTACTAAATATTTAACTATGGTTAAGGGTGGAAAATAATTATTATTTAATTATAAAAAAATTTATTGGCTCCAAATTCGTCAAGAAATTTAGTTTCTATTTTTTGGATCTTTAAATCTTCCTGTTTTTGTTTATTTTGCCTAGCTATTTCATATTTTTTTAGTTCTGTATATTGCTGGTTTAATGCTTTACGATGATTCTCAATATTAAAATTTAATTTTCCTATTTGCAGTTTGATTTTAGATTGTATTTTATTTGTATGTTCAAGATAATTCTCTAATATAAAAGAATATTCTGATCCACGATAATTTTCTATCTCTCTGCTTACTTCTTCAGCTAAATTTTTTGCTTGAATAACTAATAAAGATTTTTCTTCTTCAGCTTTTTTAATTTCAACAAGAATTTGATCAAGCTTTATTTTGTTGAATTTAATCAAAGTATTAAGCGATTTCATAAATTATTATTTTATTAATTTTTACGGAAGTTAAAACCAAAAAAGTATAAAAAATAATAACATAACCTAATTCAAAAGACTATAATAATTAATATGGCATCATTTTTGCTTATAGTTTATTTGTAAGATTTAAGTTCGAGTTTTATATTATATAATTTTTGTGCTAGAATCAGTTCAATTTAAAATAGATGGAGCAAAATAAATGCCAGTAAATGCAGTAGGCGCTAGCCCTTTGGAGAAGATACAAAATCACAAAGAACCAACAATTCAAAGAATAACCAAAGCAAAACAACCTAGGATAGACGAGGTTACACTAAAACATGAAGAGGCAATAGAACAATCCTCTGCTTTAGACACACTATCTAAATTGGTGGGAAATTTTACTGGAGCCGCAGCTGTTCTGCAAAAACCTTACGATAGCCCGTTTGAGAATAAAAATGCAACTCTTACCACTACAGATCTTGGTCTGCCTGAAAAATATGTTAGCGTAATCCCAGGCAAATACACTCCTAAAATGACTTTTGATCTACGTGTAGAGAAAGTTGCAACAGCATCTAAATTGCTTATCAATCACCCTATTAAGTTTGATGAAGTAGTGGGTTTTGATGGATCTCTTGATTTTAAAATTAATGGCACTGCTGTCAAAATTGATGTTACTACAGGAGAAACTGGTAATGAAATTGTTAAAAAAATTAATAGTAAATTTGAAAAAGAAGGTGTGAAAGCCACAGCTAATTTGTTAAAATTAGGCGATGGCACTGCTAATATTAAAGTAACCCATCAAGAATTGGGAGCAAAGGCTATGGAATGTGTTTTTACTGAAACGGGTTTTTTCAATTTGGCAGGACTTTATAATGACTCGGATGAGCGTAAGGTGTCCAATTTCACCATTGGAACAAGTGCCAAAATTGTAATTGATGGTACGGAATTAGAAAATCCAGATAGTAATATTTTCGATGGTAAAATAATAGGTTTTGAAGGCGTCACAATAAAAGCACTTGCGCCTAACACTGTTGGTGACCCTAATGCAATAAAACAAACTGTAACCATAGCACCTGATACAACAAACGATGGTGTTATGATGAAATCTATTTCTAAATTTTCTAGAGCCTATAACGACCTTAAAATTTTTGTTGCAAAAATGACGGAGAAATCCTCTGACAAAGAATACGCTAAAACAGCGATTTTACATAATTCATCAGCAATAAGACAAGCACAAGCTTTACTCGATAGTGTTTTTGACCCTAGTATTAATAATGGTGGAAAATATAAATTATTATCTGATGTAGGTGTCGGACTCGTTCCAGCTGATAAAGATGAAGGAGCACCTATTGGCACAACTCTTTTGCAGACCGTAGATGAGGCAGCTTTACGCAACGCTTTAGAGAATAATTATGAAGATTTTACTGCTTTGTTTAGAGGGGCATTAAAAGTCACTGCAAATCCTGCAAACCAAAACTCCAAATTATCTCTTTCATTCATGAGCAAATCGCTAGATTCTAAATTTTATAATCAAAACATGACTGTTAAAATCAAGCCAGGAGCTAATCCTGGCGAGATTGTACAATTTACAGATCTTGTTGATGACCCTAAATGGGATGTGGAAGCCTATTTTGGCGAAAAAATTATTAAAGGCAATTACAAACAAGTTGATAGCAAAGATGGTACTAATAATGCTGGTTACATCGATTTCAACGGTACACCGCTAGAAGGATTAAGACTATACTGGAATGCTGTGAAAGCGACTAATGTAGCTAATCAAAATCCTGAAGAATTTACAGTGAATTTATCCCAAGGTCTTGCTGATATTACTTATTTCCGCTCGAATGATTTAATGAGTGAAGATGGAAAAACAGGCACTCTAACCTTTGCTTCAAAAGAAATTCAGTCAAAAGTAAAAAACTTTAGCGATGAAAAAACAAAATTAGAAACTATTCTAGCAAGAGATCTTAAAAAAATTGAACAAGAATTTGCTAAAATTGAACAAATGTCGATTTTAAATGATATTTTCTTAGATGCTATAAGCGATATATTAAACCCAGCATCTGCTTAATATTTCATGGGGATAAAACAGAAAATTATTTTATCCCCTTACAAATCTTGGAATCTAGAAAAATGACTGAATAGCTTTTTTACATGGGAATGACATATTGTATTTGCTAAAATATCATCATTTTTATATTAATAACAAAAAAATGCAAAGCTCTTTTAGCCCAAACTTGACATGAAGTATAATATATTATACTAATTAACTATGTCATCAAAAATTTATAAAAATCATGAATCAAGATTCAGTTGAAAAATACAAATTAGCAACTGTAAAAAATTCTGATACCACAAATCAGATGTTGTTCGTTTTTGATGAGTCTATAAAATTGCTACATTTAGCAAAAAAAGCTTTAGCTGAAAAAAATCTTGATTCAAAACACAATATACTAATGAAGATAGTTGATACTTTCATTATATTAAGATCTGGAGCTAACACTGAAGCTGGCGAAATAATTGTAATGCTGGATAAATTTTATGAAAATGTAATTAACAAAATTCATAAGATCAATATCAAAAGCTCAAACCCTGATGATATAGATGTTGTGATAGATTCCATCAAAAATGTCAGAGATTCTATAAAAGAAGCCCAAGAAATATCTAATAAAAATATAAACCAAGAAGAAATTAAATAATTCAAAGGAAGTTGAATCAAATTTTAGAATTTACTCAACCTGTGTTACTTTTTCCCCAATGCTACTAAATAAAACTCACTTGATCCTTTACGACTTGCGTTTGGTTTAAAATGTTTAACTAAGGTAAATTTTTGTTTTATCTCATTTAACAATTCCCCTTCAGTTCCACCTCTAAAAATTTTAGTGATAAAATGACCACCTGGTTTTAATATAGTCATAGCAAAATGAAATGCATTTTCACAAAGATCAATTATTCTAAGATGATCCGTAGCACTATGCCCTATAGTATTTGCCGCCATATCGCTTAGTACTACATCTGCAAGCTGATTATTTAACTGACTTGTTATTAAATTTTGCGCATCATCCGCAAAGAAATCTTTTTGCAAAGTAACGACCCCAGCTATTGGTTCAATAGTTAGTAAATCAATCGCTATAATATTATTTTTTGCGTTCTTATTATCTGATTGCACAATCTTCGATGCCACTTGACTCCATCCACCAGGCGCTGCGCCTAGATCAACTACATTCATTCCTGGCGCTAATATATTAAATTTTTCATTTATTTCTATTAATTTATAAGCAGCTCTTGATCTGTAACCATCCAATTTTGCTTTTGCTACATAAGGATCATTAAGCTGACGCATAAGCCAGCGGGTTGAGGATTTTTTTCTACCCTTTGCAGTTTTAACTTTGGTAAACTTACCACGATAACCACTAGATGCTGACATAAATTCTTTATTTTTGTCTGGATTGTGAATAATTATGCAATGTAGAATTTACAAAACCTATTTCATTTTCATCTAACATGTCATTTGCTATATCAGTATATTCATTAATTATCACTTTTCGAGGAGTTTCTGGAAAATAATTAAACTCACAAATTGCAATTCTTAAAACTGCATGAAGCAACATCGGTATATTGTTAATAGTCCATTCTTTTGTTAAAAGATTAGTTATGACCTCATCTATCATTAACAAATTATCATGAGTATATTTCACCAATTCTTCCATATAACTATAACTAGGTCTGAGCTTAATTTTACTCTTTATATCAATATCATGATCACTCTTAAAACCAACATCTTTATAAAATTCCTTCATTTGCAGCAATATTGTATTGATATCAACAGCACCTTTGGAACTAGCAAATTGATATAAAGTTTGAATAGCCGCAATACGTGCGATTGATTTAGTACTTATTAGTTGGTTTATCATAATTTATTAGTATCTAGCATTAGTTTAAATTAATTTTCAATTTCGATTCACTTACAAGATTATCAACTCTTCTTTTGAGCAATACTAAATATACACAGACAACAAATATATCTACACTTTTAAGATTTCTTCTTCTTTTGCTTTTATACGCTGATCAACCATACTAGTAAATTCATCAGTAATTTTTTGAACTTCTTCTCCAATATTATGGTAATCATCTTTTGAAACGAGACTATCCTTTTCCATTTTTTTCAAATGTTCCATTCCATCTCTTCTAATATTTCTTAATGCTACTTTGCTATTTTCACCATATTTATGAGCTAATTTAACTAACTCTTTTCTTCTTTCTTGGCTAAGAATAGGCAAACTCATTCTGATTATCTGACCATCCGAACTCGGATTAAGACCAAGATTTGCATCAGCTATAGCTTTTTCAACAGTTTTCACCATTGCTTTATCCCATACTTGAACAGAAATAGTTTTGGCATCTGGCGTTGAAACTGTTCCAACTTGAGATATTGGCATTTTACTTCCATATAATTCAACAACTACTGGATCAAGTAAGTTGGCCGAAGATCTACCAGTTCTCAGACCAGATAATTCTTTTTCAAGGATTATCATTGCTTTGTTCATTTTTTCCGTTAAATCATTTTTAAGTAGATGATTCATTTAGCCCTCCTAGTAGCTAGTAATTGATCTTAAAACTAATTTTCTTTTATAATAGTAAAATTGCCCTTATCTTGCAACACTTGCGCAAAATTACCACGTTGCTTTATAGAAAAAACTTTTATAGGCAAATTATTTTCTCTTGCCACTGCAATTGCAGCCATATCCATAACTTTTAAATTATCTCTTAAAGCTTCCGAATAAGTAATTTCTGCAAATCTTTTTGCATCTTTGTTTTTATGTGGGTCAGAATCATAAACCCCATCAACATTTGTACCTTTAAACAATAGATCACAATTCATTTCTATGGCTCTTAGTACTGCCGCACTATCAGTAGTAAAAAAAGGATTACCAATACCTGCTGCAAAAATTACTACCCTGTCCTTTTCCATGTGCCTTATTGCTCTACGCCTAATAAATGGCTCGCAAATTGTAGTCATGGGAATTGCAGACTGAACTCTGGTATATATACCGACTTTTTCCAGAGTATTTTGCATTGCTAAAGCATTAATAACAGTAGCTAACATACCCATATAATCTGCAGCTGCCCTTTCCATGCCAAGTAAAGATGCATCAATACCACGATAAATATTGCCACCACCAACTACTAAGCACACTTGCACACCAAGATTAATAACTTCTTTTACATCTTCTGCTATACCAAGCAAAGTTTCAAAATCATGACCAAAACTCTGTTTTCCCATCAATGCCTCGCCAGACACTTTAAAAAGAACTCTTTTGCAAATTGTTGACATAAAAAACGTCCTAAACGATATTAATTAATATAAATAAACATTTACGACTTGAAATTAGATAATTTTCAAGCTACAAACAACCTAGTATTACCCTGAAGACTCATGCTAAAGCAAGTATTATTTTTGTCAAGTATTACAAAATAACAATAGTTATATTGGTGTGTTTATTCAAAAAAAACTTTAGTTTTAAATTGTCGTAATATATCATGTTTTATTGACACTATATATAGATTAATTCCTTAATGATTTTGAAAGAGGTGGAATGCCAAAATTAACTATTGATGGCAAAGAAATAGAAATAGATAACGGGCTAACAGTTATGCAAGCTTGCGAATCTGCTGGCATAGAAATACCTCACTTTTGCTTTCACAAACGCTTAAAAATCGCTGGTAATTGCCGCATGTGTTTGGTTGATATTGAAAAATCTCCAAAACCTGTAGCTTCTTGCTCTATGCCAGCAAGTGAAGGGATGATCGTTCACACAAATAGTGCTAGAGTCCTAAAAGCTCGAGAAGGAGTTATGGAATTTCTGCTAATTAACCATCCTCTAGATTGCCCAATTTGCGACCAAGGTGGAGAATGTGATTTACAAGATCAAGCTTTCAAATATGGCAGGGGAAAAAGTAGATACTCAGAAGAAAAAAGATCAGTTAAGGATAAAAACCTAGGTCCTTTGGTCGAAACTCATATGACAAGATGCATCCATTGCACACGTTGCATCAGATTTTCTACAGATATCGCAGGAGTTCCAGAAATCGGAACTATTGGCAGAGGCGAACATATGGAAATTGTTAGTTACTTAGAAAAAACTCTTACTTCCGAATTATCAGGCAATGTTATAGATTTATGCCCCGTTGGTGCATTAAATTCAAAACCTTATGCTTTTACAGCCAGAAGCTGGGAACTTGAGGGGACAGAATCTATAGATGTTATGGATGCTGTTGGCTCAAATATTCGAATTGACTCTAAAGGTCTTGAAGTAATGCGTATTTTGCCAAAATTAAATGAAGATGTAAATGAAGAATGGATTTCAGATAAGGCAAGGTTTTCTTATGATGGTCTCAAAAATCAAAGATTAGACAGACCTTACCTAAAACAAAATGGAAAATTCTGTGAGGTTAGCTGGGAGATCGCCATATCTAATATCGTTAGTCAATTTAATAGTATGGGAGATAAGTCAAAAATCGCTGCTATTTCCGGCTTTACAACCCCTTGCGAAACAATGTTTTTATTAAAAAAATTGCTTTCAAAACTTGGTTCAACAATGTGCGATGGCAATCAGCTTGGCTATGGTTTTGATTTATCAGCTAGGGGAAATTATCTTTTTAATAGTACAATAGCTGGCATAGAGAAAGCCGATATTTGCCTTATTATTGGAGCTAACCCAAGGCAAGTAGCACCAGTTTTAAATGCTAGAATTGGTAAGATGGTGAGGAGTGGATTATTGACAGTTGCTAGAATTGGTGAAGTAGATAATCAGACCTACAAAATAAATGAACTGGGAAATGATATTGAGATTTTAGAATATTTAAATTCTTATGATTTAAATATTCACAAAACTAGCAATAAATCTGTGGATGATTTTGCCAATCTTTTATCTAAGGCCGTTAATCCTATGATTATTGTGGGTGACGGGGTTTTATCAAGATCAGATTCTCATGGGATATTGTCAATATTATATGAGATTGCTCAAAAATACAATGTTGTTCGTTCCGATTGGAATGGTTTTAACATTTTACATAATCATGCTTCTATGGTTGGAACCCTTGACCTTGGTTTTATTTATAGCGCCTCAGGAAGTGGTGTCGTTGATATTCTAAACAAAACCCAAAATGGAGATGTAAAAATTCTATATTTGCTAGGAGCAGATGATATTGATATGAACAAAATAGGAGAAGATGTTTTTGTTATTTATCAAGGTCATCATGGTGATGCTGGAGCAAATAGAGCCGATTTAATACTGCCAGAAGCCGCTTATACCGAACAAGAAGGAATGTATGTTAATATGGAAGGCAGAGTTCAGCTTGCAAGAGCTGCTGTTGAATTAACTAACTTAGCTAAAACTGGTATTTCAATTATCAGTATGGTTGCCAAAGCCCTAAATATTGATATTGGTAAGAATGAATTGCATTTGATTCGTCAAGACATGGCTAAAGAAAACAAAATTTTTGCTCATGTTGATCAAATTATGACAAATGATTTTGTAACTTTTAAGTCTATGGTAAAATTGACAAAAAAACCGTTGGAAAAAATATCAATGAACTATTATATGACTGATCCAATTACTAGAGCATCTATTACTATGGCAAAATGTACAAAAGCTCTTCACGAATTAGCTCTTTCTGAAATAAAAAATAGAACCGAATAGAATGATTGAATTATTTAATGAATATATTTTACCATTGATTTTTATTGCTCTTAAAGTGCTACTTGTTGTTTTGCCTCTATTATTATCTGTGGCTTATCTGACATATGCAGAGCGCAGAATAATAGGACTAATGCAAATGCGTCGTGGTCCTAATATGGTTGGTCCATTTGGTTTGTTACAACCAATTGCCGATGCTGTTAAACTGATGTTTAAAGAATCAATCGTACCAACCCCTGCAAACAAAATAGTTTTCATAATTGCGCCAATGATAACTTTTATTTTAAGTTTAGTTGGGTGGGCGGTTATTCCATTTTCTAAAGAATTTGTTTTATCTAACATGAATGTAGGTGTTTTATATATTCTAGCAATATCATCCCTTGGTGTATATGGTATTATTATGGCTGGTTGGGCTAGTAATTCTAAATATGCTTTTTTAGGAGCTATTAGATCTTCTGCGCAAATGATATCTTACGAAGTTTCTATGGGTTTAGTTATTGTTACTGTACTTTTGGTTACGGGAACTCTTAATTTAAGTGAAATTGTTGAGCATCAAAAACATATGCCATTTTGGATTCATTTGTTGCTTGCGCCTATGTCTGTTGTATTTTTTATTTCTGTTTTAGCAGAGACTAATCGTTTACCTTTTGATTTACCAGAGGCTGAATCAGAACTAGTAGCTGGTTACAATGTTGAATATTCATCGATGAGCTTTGCTTTGTTTTTTCTTGGTGAATATGCAAATATGATATTAGTTAGCGCTATTACTGTTACTTTTTTCATGGGGGGATATTTGCCACCCTTTGGAATAAGTTTCTTATATGCAATACCAGGATTTATTTGGTTTATTTTTAAAGTTTGTTTTTTATTATTTATATTTCTATGGATTAGAGCAACATTACCAAGATACAGATATGACCAACTTATGCATCTTGGCTGGAAAGTATTTCTACCTCTAACTCTTTTTTGGGTTGTGCTAGTAGCATCACTGCTTTTATTAACTGGTAATTTACCGTAATTATGGGTTATAAATTTATGATTAAATATATTAAATCTTTTGTTTTATATGAGATTTTATGCGGGATGTTTTTAACTTTAAAATATCTTTTCAAGCCAAAAGTTACCATTGACTACCCGTACGAGAAAAGTCCAATTAGCCCAAGATTCAAGGGTGAACATGCTCTGAGACGCTATGAAAACGGCGAGGAAAGATGTATTGCTTGTAAACTATGTGAAGCAATATGTCCTGCTCAAGCTATTGTGATTGAATCAGAACCAAGAGAAGATGGTAGCCGTCGTACTACTAGATATGATATTGACATGACTAAATGCATTTATTGTGGTTTATGTCAGGAAGCATGTCCTGTCGATGCAATCGTTGAAGGACCTAATTTTGAGTTTGCCACAGAAACTCACGCAGAATTACTATATAACAAAGATAAACTACTCCGTAATGGAGAAATTTGGGAACAAGAACTTGCTAAAAAATTAAAGGATGATTATCCATACAGGTAATAAATTATGGCAATATTTTTCTATTTCTTTGCATCTCTGCTAGTGTTTGCTAGTGTCATGGTTATTACATCTCGTAACCCTGTACATGCTGTGTTATGGTTGATCTTAAGTTTTTGCAATGCTTCTGGTCTTATGGTTTTAATGGGAGCTGAATTTTTAGCAATGATGTTAATAATTATTTACGTTGGCGCGGTTGCAGTGTTGTTTCTATTTGTTGTTATGATGCTTGATATAAAATTTGCAGAATTTAAAGGAATAATTGGATCCGAAATGGGCGTTTCTACAATGATAGCATTATTTTTATTTATTGATCTTTTGGCTGTTATTTTACTCAGTTCTAAAATAATTGTTCCATTAAGTACTGGTCTGTTTGCAATTGACCCAGAAATTGGTAATGCTTATGCTATTGGAAGACTTTTATATACTGAATTTATTTTGCCATTTCAAACTGCTGGATTAATATTGTTTGTAGCGATGATTGCAAGCATATCCCTTACTCTTCGTCTAAGAAGTGGTGTAAAAAGACAAAATCCATCTCAGCAACTAAAAAAAGATAAACAAAATAGTTTGTTTCTAGCTACAAATACTGGAAAATCTGGGTTAAATAATTTGAATTATGATGATTAGCAATATTTCTTTAGAGCATTATTTGATTTTATCAGCTTTACTTTTTTCAGTAGGCGTGACAGGATTATTCATGAATCGCAAAAGTGTTATCACAATTTTAATGTCGATTGAGTTAATGTTATTGGCGGTAAATATAAATTTTGTAGCTTTTTCAGTTCACTTACAAGATATAGTGGGTCAGATATTTAGTATAATAATTTTATCAGTTGCAGCTGCAGAGATTTCAATTGGTCTTGCGATTTTGGTTTTATATTTCCGTAATCGCAATTCTATTGAGATAGAAGACATTAATCAAATGAAAGGATAGAGGGGGTATAAAATGCTGATTATTGCTAAAATGATTATCTTTTTACCTTTTATTTCTGGTATATTTAATGGTATTTTTTGTAAAAAAATAAATAACCTACAAGCAAGTTTGGTTGGATGTATTTCTATAATTATATCAGCTATTTGCGCTACTTACCTCTTTATTTTTGCTGGCGTTGGTAAGAATCCTGTACATATTATTATTACAAAATGGATTGATGTTGATTCTGTATCTGTGAATTGGGCTATTTATGTTGACCAATTAACTGCAATAATGTTCTTGTTAGTAACTTTTGTCTCATCAGTTGTTCATATATATTCGCTTGGTTATATGAAAAACGATAAAAACCTACCTAAGTTTCTATCGTATCTTTCTCTATTTACTTTTTGTATGTTAGTTCTAGTTTCTGCTGATAATTTCTTGCAGTTATTCTTTGGCTGGGAAGGAGTAGGCTTATGTTCTTATTTATTGATTGGTTATTATTATCAAAAAGATTCAGCAAATAACGCAGCTGTTAAAGCTTTTATAGTAAATAGAGTTGGTGATTTTGCTTTTATCATAGGTATTATTATCATGCTAATTTATGCAAGTACTATTGAATTCACTGCAATATTTGCACAAAATCAAGACTTAGCCAAGATGACTATGCATATTTTGGGATATGAATTTACAGTGCTTGACGTGATATGCCTGATGTTATTTATTGGCTGCATGGGAAAATCAGCGCAAATAGGAATGCATGTATGGCTACCAGATGCAATGGAGGGACCAACTCCTGTTTCTGCTTTAATCCACGCTGCTACTATGGTTACAGCTGGAGTATTTTTATTAGCTCGCTGTTCTTTTATGTTTGAATATAGTCCAAACATATTAGCAATTATTACAGTAATTGGAGCGATAACATGTTTATTTGCAGCGAGCATTGCGATAGCTCAAACTGATATTAAGAAAATTATTGCTTATTCAACTTGCAGTCAGCTAGGTTATATGTTTTTTGCATGTGGAGTTTCTGCTTACCAAGCTGGAGTTTTTCACTTAGTAACTCATGGCTTTTTTAAAGCTTTACTATTTCTAGCTGCTGGAAGTGTAATCCATGCTACTCATGAGCAGGAAATATTTAAGATGGGTGGATTATGGAGAAAAATGCCTATTACCTATGCTAATTTCTGGATTGGATCTCTTGCGATTATTGGAATCTTTCCACTAGCTGGATTTTATTCTAAGGATCTGATTTTAGAATCAGCTTATATGGCTGGAGGAGTTGGTAGTTTTGCTTTTATTCTCGGAATTTTAGCAACTATTTTAACAGCTGTTTATTCATTAAAAATCATTCTGATTACTTTCCATGGTAAAACCAAACTTTCTGAGACAAGTTTTGATCATGCTCATGAATCACCAAAAATTATGAATTTACCTTTGTTTATTTTAGTGGCAGGGGCTTTATTTTCTGGGATGATTGGCTATTATATTTTATTAATTAATAATCCATTAGGATATTTTTCTGGTAGTATTTTTAATTTGAATGTGGCTCATGATGAACATAATATATCTTTATTTATTCAAATTTTACCTCTGATAATTGGCATTACTGGAATATTTATTGGTATTTATTGTTATAAAGGCAATTTACACCAAAAAATTGCACAGGGTTTTGGATTAATATATTATTTATTAAAAAATAAATATTTCTTTGATGAAATTTATGACAAAACTTTTGTAAGATTTACCAAAATTTTAACTTCTGCTGCTGGGTATTTTGATGTCAAAATAATCGATAGGTTCGGTCCTAATGGGTTTAGTCATTTTACAAGAGGGCTTGGTTGGTGTGTGTGCCAAATTCAAACAGGTTATATATTTAACTATGCTCTATATATAATTTTTGCTTTGGTATTATGTATAACAATTTTTATTTTTAAATATCTTCCCCTTGTTTGGAGTATATAAATGTTAGATTTACCGATCCTATCAATTAGTATTTTACTACCGCTATTTAGCGCCTTGTATATTGTATTCTTTATTAACAAAGCTAAATCGCTGAAAAAACAAATTTACGTAATTTATGTAGCAATCTTGAGTTCCTTATTAACTTTGATAACTACAACATATTTATTATTTAGTTTCGATAAAACTCAAGAATCTTTTCAATTTGTAGAAAGATATAGCTGGGTCGATACAATTGGATTAGATTATTTTGTTGGCGTAGATGGCTTATCTTTATTTTTTATTTTTCTAACAGCTCTACTTAGTTTGATTTGTATTATCGCTGGTTTATTTACAATCAAAAAATACATAAAAGAATTCTTGATTTGTTTCCTATTACTTGAATCTTTTTGTATCGGAGCGTTTTCTTCTCTAAACTTATTATTATTCTATGGGTTTTTTGAAGTAATTCTTATACCTATGTATATTATAATTGGTGTCTGGGGTGGTGAAAACAGGGTATATGCAGCAGTAAAATTTTTCCTATATACATTTTTAGGATCTGTATTTCTTCTTATAGCATTAATTTATATCTATACTCAAACTGGCACATTTGACATGATAGAGTTAACAACTCTATTACCAGAATTACCCTTAGAAATACAAAAGATCTTATGGATCGCTATGTTTATTTCTTTTGCAATCAAAATACCGATGACACCTTTTCATACTTGGCTGCCAGATGCCCATGTCCAAGCTCCAACTAGTGGATCAGTCATGCTAGCCGGGGTATTATTAAAACTTGGTGGATATGCTTTTCTTAGAATCTCGCTTCCAATGTTGCCATTTGCTTCAGAAGCATTTTCAGAATATGTTCTTTGGATGAGTAGCTTTGCAGTAATCTATGCCTCGCTCATAGCTTATGTACAAACTGATATGAAAAAGATGATAGCATACTCATCTATAGCGCATATGGGATATGTTACTGGTGGAATATTTAGCTTCACAGAAAAAGGAATTAATGGTGCTATATTTCAAATGATTAGTCATGGTTTAATTTCTTCTGCACTGTTTTTAATTGTTGGTATGTTATATGATCGTAACCATACTAAGGAAATAAGTAAATATGGTGGTGTTGCTGCTACTATGCCATTTTTATCAACCATGTTCATGATTGCAATGCTTGGTTCTATAGGTTTACCAGGATTTAGTGGTTTTATTGGGGAGTTTTTAAGCATAGTAGGGATTTATGAAGTAAATCCCTTAATGGGTCTGATATCTGCTTTTGGAATCGTACTTGGAGCACTTTATATGTTGAAGCTTTATAAAGATGTAATATTCGGTCAAGCTACAAATCAAAATATACTAAAATTTACAGATTTGTATTTGCATGAAAAGCTCATTTTATTACCATTGATTATTTTAATAATTTATATTGGCATTTTGCCTAATGATATTTTACATATCATACAATTGCCTGTTACAAAAATCGCTGATTTATATGGTGTTCTATAAATATTTAACTTGGAAATTCGTATGCTAAATCAATTTGGTTTAATTTTACCAGAGATTATATTAACAATTATCGCTATGTGCATGCAATTGCTTGCCGTATTTTTTAAACATCATTTACGTTTTATTATTTCTCTAACAGTATCTAGCTTATTTGCTCTTGTTTTCTCTATCATCTATTTTGCTCCAGAAGAAAGTAATAGTTTATTTTCTAATTCTTTTGAAATTTCTTGTGATATTTATTTATATAAATCCTTGCTTCTGTTTTTAAGCATTCTGAGCATTACCATATATAACGATATAATGAAAATCTCCAATAAATTTATAAAAATAGAGTTTATTACTTTAATTTTATTGTCAACTGTTGGGATGTTTATTTCAATCTCTGCTCGAGATTTTATAATTCTATTTTGCGGGTTAGAATTGCAAGCTTTATCTGGTTATGCTATGGCTGCTTTTAACAATAAAGATGTCAAATCATCGGAAGCTGGTTTGAAGTATTTTGTTCTTGGATCTTTAATAAGTTGTTTAATGCTTCTTGGAATATCATTTTTTTATGGCTTTAGTGGTAGCATTTATTTTGACAATATTAACAGTGCTTTAAATAAAGAATTTAATATGGGTCTAGTTGTTGGTGCTATATTTGTACTAACTGCAATATTATTTAAATTATCAGCAGCACCTCTTCATATTTGGACTCCAGATGTGTATGAGGGATCTCCTATTTCTGCAGTATCATATTTTGCAACGGCACAAAAAATTGGTATTCTTATTGTACTCTTAAACTTTGTAAATCTGGTAATAGGAGATTATGTTAGTATTTCAGTTGATCTTATAAAAATAGCAGCTATTTTATCAATTTTCATTGGTTCACTTGGAGCTATGATGCAATCTTCACTAAAGAGATTGATGGCATATAGCACAATATTAAATGTTGGATATGTTTTAATAGCTGTTTCTTTAAACTCAGATGAAGGAATGTACGCAGCTTTTATGTATATGTTGATTTATTCTCTAGCTACGATAGGTTTTTTCGCCTGCTTAGTGGCTTTATTTGGGGAAAAAAGTGATATAGCTACTTTTGCTGATTTGCAAGCTATTGGTGGCAAAAGAAAAACAATTGCAGCGGCAATATCAATATTAATGTTTTCTATGATAGGTTTACCACCTATGGCAGGGTTTTTTGGTAAATATTATATTTTTTATAATGCTATCATGCAAGGCGAATTTACATTAGCAATTCTTGGTATGTTAACCAGTGTAATAGCAGCTTTTTATTATCTTAAGGTAATAAAATATATGTATTTTATGGAATCTGCTACAAAACTAACAATTATACCAACTAATCATGGATTATTATTAGTATCTTTTATATCAGTAGTATTTACTTTATTTTTCTTTGTTTTTGTTCCATCATTACTTTTGTAAATTTGAAGATTTGATTTTACTTATATAGGTTACCAATAATGCCTCTAACATGGATTGAAAATTATAATTTGCTAATTTTCGATCAGATTGATAGTACCAATAATGAAGCATTTCGTCTTATAAAAAATGGCATTAAAGGTAATTTTGTAATTGTAGCTAGAGAGCAAACTGCTGGTAAAGGTAGTAATAAAAGATCTTGGGAATCTATTCTCGGCAATCTGCATATGAGTATTTTAATTCAACCAATAGTTAGTATTAGTCGGATTAAAGAACTTTCTTTTTTAGTTGCGGTAGTTTTACATAAGACCATAAAAAAATTTATAATCAACTCAAATGCTTCAAAAACTGATATTCAGTTAAAATGGCCTAATGATATACTCATTGATGATAAAAAACTTGCTGGTATCTTGATTGAATCTACATGTTTAAATGGTGTAAATTATGTAGTAATCGGCATTGGCGTTAACACCCATTTTATACCAGATGTTAAAAATGCAGATGTTACAAGTTTATTTAATGAAGGAGTTATTTTAAAAAACTCAGATTGTTTTTTGAGTAGTTTTATGAACAATTTTCATGCTAATTATTTTAGATGGATAAGTGACGATAATTTTAATAATATAAGAAAAGAATGGCTAAAATTAGCCTATAATTTGAATAATATTGTAACTTTAGATAATGGAATAAGTAAAATTTCCGGTATATTCAAGGGTATAGATCAAGAAGGGGCTATTTGCATAGAAACTGCTGAAAAACTATTATTGACTTTTTCTTCTGGGCAATTAACTTTTTCAAAATAGATTATATTTCTATATAACAAATTTCTTGAATAAACAAAAATATACTAAAAGAATTTGAGTGCCACAAAATATTATATATATTCAAGAAACAAAATTTAACAACAAACTCACCAATGATAAATAATAATGTTGCTATAATTCTTGTTGCTCCGCAAATGGGAGAGAATATTGGTGCAAGCGCTAGATCCATGAAAAATTTTGGTTTAAAGGATTTACGTATTGTCCTACCAAGAGATGGTTGGCCTAATGCAAAAGCAGAAAGCATGTCTGTTGGTGCAATTAACATCATAAAAGAAGCTCAGATTTTTTCATCAATAAGCGAAGCGATCAGTGATTTGTCTTTTATATATGCTACAACAGGAACTCTTAGAGATATGAATAAAAATTATGTTCTCTCAAAAAATTTAGAACAAGATATACCTATTAATTCTTCTATTGGGATAATGTTTGGTCGCGAGAATTCTGGTTTAAATAATCAAGAAATAGCTTATGCAAATAAGATTTTAGTAATAGATACTGATAAAAATTTCACTTCTTTAAATATTGCCCATGCAGTATCTATTATCTGTTATGAGTTATTTAAAATAAAAAATCAAACCAGAGATGATTTAAAGATTACTAATCAATTAGCCTCGCAAGCTGAATTGAATTATTTTTACGAACATTTATTTACAAAATTAGATGAAAAAGGATTTTTTAGAGTACCAGAAAAAAAACAACAAATGTCTAACAAAATAAGAAATTTATTTTCTCGTATAGATAAAATTTCACAAATAGAATTACAAACTTTAAGAGGTATTGTAACCGTATTAACTTCTGATAAATAACGAAATGAACTATTTTGAATTATTTGCTATAGAGCAAAAATACGATATTGATCAAAAATTATTACAAACTCAGTATTTTTCTTTGCAAGCAAAATACCATCCTGATAGGTCACAAAATGAGTTTGAGCGTCATGGAAATCTTGAATATTCAATGTTAATAAATGAGGCTTTTAAAATCTTACAAGATGATTATTTTCGGGCGGAATATTTGTTAAAAATAAAAGGAGAAATAATTGATGATAATAATTTAAAAAATCTGTTATTACCTAGTCAACTTGAAGAAATTTTAGATAATTATGAATTAGTAGAAAATACACAAGATTTATCTCAATTACAAAAAATCCAACAAGATAAAACTAGAGATTATCAAAAATTACTGCTTAAGCTAGAAGAATCATTTAAAGCAAATAATCTAAAACAAGCGCTTGATCTTACAATCCAGCTAAAGTATCTTACTAATTTAGTAAGGAATATAAAATTAAAAATTAAAAATGCAAATAATTGAAATTGATGAGCCAGGAAAGCCTGATCAAAAAGATGAAATAGTAGTAGGCATTGATTTTGGAACTACTAATTCTTTGATCGCCTACTCTAAAAACCACCATCCACAAATAATTAGAAGCCCAGGTAATGATGGTCTACTACCTTCGGTAATATTTTATGATGATCAGAATGATAAATTCTTAATAGGAAAAAACAGGGATCAAAAAGGCGCTATTTCGTCCATAAAAAGACTACTTGCTAAATCTTATCAAGATATTCAATCAACAAAATCTTTACAGAAAATATTATCAGATTTTGAATTAATTGATAATATTCATTCTACTCCGAAAGTTAAATTTCAAGACAAGAACTATAGTTTTCCTGAATTAGCATCTAAAATATTTTCATGTTTAAAAGACCATGCTGAGCTAGAATTTGGAGAAACTATCAAAAAAGCTGTTGTATCAATTCCAGCTTATTTTGATGACTCTGCGAGAGGAGCTGTTTTGCTTGCTGCTAAAATAGCTGGTTTTGAAGTGTTAAGATTAATTGCAGAGCCAACAGCTGCTGCATATGCTTATGGATTTCATAAAAAACCTGAAGGCGCTTATATGGTTTACGATCTAGGAGGTGGTACATTTGATATTTCAATATTAAATATGCAAACTGGTATTTTGCAAGTGATTGCTACTGGGGGGGAGAATTTATTAGGCGGAGATGATTTTGACTATATTTTAGCTGAATATATTGCTAAAAAATTGAATATTGATTTTACACCCAATTTATATTCAGAGGCTAAAAAGATTAAAGAAATATTATCTTTAAAAAATAGTTTCATATTGAAATTGGATGATAAGATAATTGAAATAACTAGAGAAATTTTTGAAGAATTAATTTCACCATTAATTAACCAAACGATTAAAATAGCTAAAAATACTTTATTTGATGCTGATATTAAAATTGATGGTATTATTTTAGTTGGTGGCGCAACAAGAATCCCGTTCATTTCAGATAGTTTAACAAAGGCATTTGGTGTAAAAATCTTCTCGGATATAGATCCTGATAAAGCAGTAGTAATTGGAGCTGCCCTACAAGCGGAGAATTTATCATCAAGCGCTACTCAAAACTCCTTACTCATAGATGTTCTCCCTTTATCTGTTGGGCTTGAGTTATATGGTGGAGTGGTTGAAAAAATTATCATGCGCAACACCCCTATTCCTTTTTCTATTAGCAAAAATTTTACCACTCATTTGGATAATCAAACTGGGATACAATTTCATATAGTTCAAGGTGAGAGAGAATTAACAAAGGATTGCAAATCTCTTGCACATTTTGAATTAAAAAATATTCCATTAATGAAAGCTGGTACAGTAAAGATAGAAGTAACTTTTACAATAGATGCTGATGGCATCTTATCTGTTACAGCGAAAGAAAGCGCAAGTGGCATGGTACAAAATATCGCCATAAATCCTAGTTACGGATTAAGCCAGATAGAAATCAATGATATGCTAGAAAATGCTTTTAAAAACGCTAAAGAAGATCATGAAACCAGACTTTTAATTGAGAGTAAAATTGATGCTAAAAATCTGATCACATCTATTGAAAAAGCAATAGATGAAACACCAGATATTTTAAGCGTTAATGAGAAAAAAGAGATTATTAATCTAATAAACTCTTTACAAAAAGCAATAAATTCTGATAATCGTGAAGAGATAGTAATTCAGATTGAGAAATTGAATACTCTAGCAGCTAATTTTATTGAGAAACATTTAAATACTGGAGCTAGAATGATTCTTGAAGGTAAAAATATAAATGACCTTTAAGTTTATTACAAATTAAAAAAAACGTAAAATTAAAAAATTATGGCAGCAGAAAAAATAAAAGTAATTTTCATTGAAAATGATAAAGAAATAGAGATTGAAGCATTAGTTGGTTTGTCAATTTTGGAGGTTGCGCATAGTAATAATATTGACTTAGAAGGGGCGTGCGAAGGATCTCTTGCTTGTGCTACTTGTCATGTAATTTTAGAAGAGAATATTTACAACAAAATAGACGAGCCAACAGAAGCAGAAGAAGATATGCTTGACTTGGCATTTGGTCTTACACATACTTCAAGACTTGGATGTCAGATAATTTTGACAAAAGAGCTTGAAGGTATAAAAATTAAACTACCTTCAGCAACTAGAAATATATCAATTTAAGAATTTATTGTGATACGTAAAATAATTCTAGCTTTTATATTATTATTTGTGCTTACTTGGATTATTTTTGCACATTTTGCTAAATCTAAGCTTATATCATTGATTAACAATTCTCAGACGGACAATATCAAGATATATTACAAAGATATTAATATATCTGGTTTTCCTTTTGATTGGAAAATTAAGTTTACTTCACCAAAACTTACTATTATAGATCAGGATAGTTCGCAAGAAATAGCTAGTGATTACTTAACTTTTAGTTTTAACTATAAACTTTCGAAAGCAAAATTAGATTTTGGCAAATTATTATTTTACAACACAGAAAATGATGAAGAACCTATAAAATATACACTTCATGCTCAAGAGGACATAGTTTTTTTTATTGATTTTACTGATTTACTATATAAAATTAATGTATCAAATTCTCTAACAAAAATTATTAAAAACATAGAATTTAGCAATCCATCTATTGTAACTTTTGTAACTAATGGAAATGAAATATTTGATCTTACTAGAATTAACGTAAAACTTAATAGTAAAATGATGGATATTACCCAGACTATTTCTCTAAAATTATCTGGTTGTTACAAATCATCCTCTAATGATAGAGTTATAAATAATGCAGATTGTGTTTTAGATGCTAACTATATTGTCAGTGATAATAGCAATGCTGCTAAAAATAATAATTTTGATTATAAAATTCAGCTACTAAATGCCAAAGTCAATCTTAATAATTCTTCATTAGACTTGAAAGGTTCCGTGGCTTTATCTAGCAATAATTCGCCTCAGGGTAAAATATCTATTGAATTGGTAGATTATGCAAATTTTATAGATTTTTTATTACCTGACGATTTTATTTTTTCAAAATCAGATGCAAAAGATTTTATTGCAAAAGCCGCTGCAGTTGAATTGAATAATGAAGTAACAAACAAAATCAATTTTGACCTAGAATTTTCAAATAAAACTATATCACTAGGGCGTTTGAACTTGTCAGAACAAATTAATAATTAACTATTTAACAGGAGATTTTGCGTGAGAAATATAGAGGAAATATTTGCTGATAGAACATGTATGAAATTTTTGGATAAGCCGGTTTCCAGCGATATGCTTGTAAAGATTTATGATTTGATGAAAATGGGTTCCACCTCTGGAAATGCCTGCCCTTTACGCATAGTTTTTGTACAAAGCGACCTTGAAAAGGAGAAATTATCTAAAATAGTTATGGAAGCTAATATAGAAAAAATTAAATCTGCGCCAGTTGTTGCTTTATTCGCCTATGATATGAAATTTTATGAAAAAATGAATAAGTTATATCCAACCGGGAAGTTTTTACAGGATTATTTTGCTAGCTTCAAGGAAGATGCTCTGATTAAAGAAGCTCTGCGTAATTCTAGTTTACAAGCAGCCTATTTCATGATTATTGCAAGATCTATGGGTTTAGATACAGGGCCAATGTCTGGTTTTGATTCAGCTGCTCTTAATGAAATGTTTTTTAAAGACACCGATTATAGAATTAATTTCATCTGTAATATTGGTTATAGAGATGGCGAAAGCCCTTATCCTAGATTACCAAGATTAAATTTTGAAGAAGCTTGTAATATAGTATAAAACTTTAAAATACTTAAGTTTTTTACAAGCCTTTTGGCAGACTATTTCTTCTTGGCTGAGCAGGTTTTTCATTAACTCCCTCATGATAACCTGCTAATCTTTTCTTTTCTTCATATGCTAATATTTTTTTTATTTTTATTGCTTCTAATCCTATTTCTATTTTTGCTGAATCTATTCTAAATTTTTCTTTATCAGCCTCTCTTTGAGCTTCATTAATAGTTGTTGCTCCTGTTTCTTTTTGCTTATAGCTAACATCCATATCATCCATAGTTCTAGCTACTAGTTTTTGCTTTACATCTTGGGTCTTGGGAGCTTCATTTTCGTTTCTAACAGCAGCTGTAATACCAGAATGTTTTTCAATATTTAATTGATTATTAGGATTATATTCGCTATAAGGATTTATAGCATTTTTTATTCCATGAAATAATTTTACAACAAAACTTTCCTTCGCCTGCACTCTAGGTGTATCTTTATTTATTCCTTCGCAATATTCTTGAAATTTAGTTTTTATTTGTTCAGGAGATCTTCTTTCATCAAATTTAAATAAGCTTTATTTTCAACCTGAATTTTACGCGTTTGTTCTCTTAGATCTTCAATATTATTATATCCCACATTTCCCTTATCCCTTTCTAAATTTATCAGGCGAATAAGCTGTTCTTTAATTTCGAGATCTTTAAAGTCTGTTTCTTTTTTAGTAGAAGATATTTCAAATACTTTATTTAGCTTGTTAGCAACTATTATAGCTTTTTGAATATGGCTAACCACAGCAACCGCATGTAATGGATTTGTTACTGCACTTGAAATATCAAGAGCAATGTCGACTATACTAACTATTTTATCAGCTATCTTTAAAGATTGATCAGATTGCAATTTTTCGATTTTACTTACTTTGTTTGTAAGGACTTGATCTTTCCCATTTCCTTTTAAAGTAGGTTGCAGATCGAG
This sequence comes from Rickettsia typhi, assembly GCA_945883665.1. GTDB lineage: Bacteria > Pseudomonadota > Alphaproteobacteria > Rickettsiales > Rickettsiaceae > Megaera > Megaera typhi_B. The sequence continues at coordinate 33,326 of CAMCXV010000006.1, forward strand.
CATTTTTTGCTGCACATATAGCGCCGTTGCATACTCAATTAATGCTTTATTTTCAATATCTAAATTACGGGTTTTTACTGCCTTTGCAGCATCGATTCCAACTCGGACTAGTTTTGCAGTTAAAACAGCAGCCGCAATTGCTATAGGAACAATTCCAGCAGTAGCAACACCAAGAGCAATAGTAACAGCAGCAAGGCTTATTGATACTACATTACTGGTTAATGCTTTATAACTAATTATCGCAAGTTTTTTTACTCCATCCCAAGCTTTTTGATACCATTTTTTATTATTACTATCTTTTTTCTGCCCACTCATACCAATTCACTATAACTTTATGTGAATAATAATATATTATTCCTTTAGTTAATATTTAGTTAACTATAACATAAGTTTATTAATAAAATAAAGAATCAGCATGTTTTATGGGCATAAAAAAAGCCTCTGTAAACTTATACAAAGGCTTTTTTTAATCTTTTAGAGTTTCTTTAGCTATAAAGATAGATAAGAAACTCTATTAGTAATATTAGAAGTTAAGACGAACTTTGATTGTACCTTGATTACTCATAAACTTTTTAGAAATATTAGCATCATAAGCTATGCCATATTCCATGTAGCTATATTTAGCATCTAAACCAGCACCAACATTAAATGATGTTTTGTTTGGCTTAGAACTTTTATCAGCAATTTGCACACCATTACTTGTTTTGATATTAACTTTTGCATTTTTTCCTACCATATCTTGGTTCAAGAAACCATGAACTTCAGGAGTAACAGATACACCATTTAGATCATATGCAGGACCAGCAACTCTTGTACCGACAACAATTTCAGCTTTGCTTAAAGCTTTTTTAGTGATGCTTAAATTTTGGTTAGTTGTACCAGTTTCTGTATAACCATCGTCGTTAACTCTAGTCAATCTAAGACCACCCATTGGAGTAATAGAGAAATCATTCATAGAATAGTTATAACCAACTAATGCTTCACCACTGAAGGACATGGAATTATAAGTACCGGTAGCATTTTGATAAGGGTTAGTATTACCTGTTTTTCTTTTTTCGTTAGTAGATACTTTGCTAGTACCAACTGTAACAAGACCTTGAGCAAACCAGTTATCAGTTATTTGTTGCATACCATAAACAGAGAACATTGCAGAATTAATTTTGTTCTTATCACCGGATTTATAGTTTTTATATTTAACATCACTATGTATCATAGATAATGCAAGACCAACAACCATATCATCATTAGCTTTCGTGTCGAAACCAAAGCTTCCTCCACCTGTTGAAGCATCATAGCCAGCAGATCCTTTATTAGATTTTTGTACAGATTGATTAAAGAATGGGCTAATCCACACACCATATCTAGCTTCGTCATCACCAGATGATAGACCAGTAGTTCCATTAGATGCTACTACCTTATTCTGAACAGAAGAAGATTGACCAGCAATTAAATTAGTAATACGAGATCCCAAACCAGCACTTACTCCAGTTGTAATATCACTAACTACAGCGGTTGCGTCAGTTGGATCCATACGCTGAACTAACTCGGTCCGTGATTCTTGAGTCATCTCTCTAATCTCTTCAAAAATTTTAGGATCTTTTCCAAGAGCTTGGAAATTTGATTTATCTGTAGCATCAGCACCAGGAAGAGATTTCGAAAGTTCTTCAAGATTACTTCCAGCAGTCAAATAAACCTTATTTTGATCACTAGTAACAACCCATTTGTAAGCAGAATCCTTTTTATCATTCTTTGCTTCTTTAGAAACGCTATCAGTTAAATCAGCACCCATACCTTGGCTATCAAAAACAGTAAATTTAGTTCCTAGTGCAACTTTAGAATGTTCTTCATTAACTCCAACTGTAGCAGAGTTCATTCTAGACATATCAAGAGCACCTCCTTCAACAACTACCTTACCAGCAGTCGTACCATTAATTTCTGTAGATATAATTACATCATCTTCTAATGTTAAGGCAGCTACTCTAGGCACACCATTATTATTCTTAAATGTTAAAGTTTTTCCAGCCGCAGCACCAATATATTTCGCTGTTGTAGCAGATGATATTGTAACATTATTATTATTTGCAAGTAATACAGTTTCTTGAGCCAAAACAGTACCCACTGTAATATCAGCGTTTAAGTAAGCTTTAGACTGACTCTTACTGAAAGTTACCCTTTCTAAATCTGTTATAGGTTTATTAATTGTTACATTACCTTCAAAATCTGCTCTATTTTCTCCTAGAGTATCTGTAGTAATAGGTGAAGAAATTTCTGCACCATTAGCAAATCTTGCTACAGCTGTACCAGCTCCAGCACTACCTAGTGTTAATAACTCAGAGCTTACTATCCCTCTAAAGGTAGTTTGTGAAGCATCATTAATAACGATCTTTGCAGCATATATATCACCCACAGAAAGGTTATTAGGACTTTTAAAAGTAACTTCATTTAATAAATTATTCTTGTCTCCAAGAGACCCAACCGTACCAGCAGTATTAGCGCTAAACTCTAGGTTTAATCTTTTATCATTACGAGATTTAACACTTGCTTTAAAATTATTAGTATCAACTATTAAAGTCTTCTGGCCGGCGGCAGCAGAATTATATAGGAATGTTAAAGCGTTAACATCACCGTCTTTATTTATTTCACCCTCAATAGTGATAGGAGCATTTTTATTAATCTGGATAATATTATCTTTTGACCCTTTGGATAGAGTAACCTTTGCCATATTAGCATCAGTAAAATCAACCAATTGATTGAAAACAGCTTTTGCACCTGTTTCAGCAAAATTCAATTCAGCTACTTTGAAAGCAGCATTAGCAAAAGTAGTTGTATCTTCTACAGTTATTTTTGTAATCGCCTTAGTAGCACCAACAGCTCCTGTGACTGCTCCATCACCAGAGAATTTTACAAAACCTGTATTAGCAGCAAGATCTAAATCACCATTTATATTTCCTGAAACATTTACGATAGCTCCATTATTTAAAGTAGCCTTACCTGCAATATTATGCACAGTAGTCTCACCACTATTTGCTGTTAAGTCACCAGCAGTAATATCATTCATTGTCAACTTACCAGCAGTAACTGTTACACCATTATTAGCATTTTTAATCGTGTTAATTCCTGTATTATTAGTGTTAATAGTAACTAAGCCAGTTACATCAGCATTCTCAGCATTTACGCGAGCACCAGTATCTACATTCAATGTTCCAGTTATTTTATCTGTAACATCTAAAGTAGCACCATGTTCGACCTTAGTATCACCAGTAATTTCTTTAACAGTAGCAAAAGCCTTACTAGCATGAGCAAGGTCACCCAAATTTAATTTACCAGTTAGAACCGCATTCGCTGCATCAAGTTTACCTTTGGTAATGTTTGTAGTAGTGATTGTACTATTAGCTGATAGGGTTAAAGTACCGCCATTATTTACAGTAGCTTTATTAGCTGTAACAGCTGCTAAAAATTTCAATTCACCAGCACCAGTAACAGACACATCACCATTAGCACCAGTATCCGCTACATTAGTAATAGTTACATTACCTGCACCAGAATGAACGATATTTTTAGCAAATGGGGTTACATTAGCATCAAGTAAAACATCTCCAGCGCCATTAAATTCTATTGTTGTAAATCTATTTGCATTATCAGTACCAATCGTTTTATGACCAGCATTACCAGTAACTGTTAAGGTCTTACGAGCAGCAGTACTGTTAAACTTTATAACACCTGTATCATCAGCTGGACCAGCTGTTTTAACCAAATTTGCATATAATTCTATTTTCTTTCCACCAGTAGCATCAACATTAAAAATAATGCTAGAAGCATTGTCTCCAAAATTGTACTCTGCACCCGCAACGTTTTTAATGTCAGTAGCTACATTGAAAGTAAGAACTTTACCAGCAGCTATCTGAATATTTTTGATTGTTGCAAAAGAAGCATGGTCTACTGTTAAACTTTCAACAACCTGAAGTTTTCCACCAGTATCTGCTTTAATTACTGATGCACCTTCAAGAATAATAGTTCCATTATTAGCAGCATTTGCTATCAATGTACCAGCACCATTATTAAAATCAATTACACCTAAAGAAGTATATAGATTAGCAACTGCTCCCATAGTGGCTGGACTAACACCACCATTAGCAGCAGCTGTTCCTGTTAATGTAATAATACTAGCAGCATTATTAGTAAGTACTAAATTAAGCTTTGCATTTGGATTACCACCAATATTTGCATTATTAGCACTAATACCGGCTACTTGCGCTGCAGAAAGAGCTTTATGACCATTGTCTTTAGCACTATTATAAACTGCACCTAAAGTTAAAGTTTTACTATCAACTGTTATTTTTGCATCATTACCATACACGTCAAAGCTAGCAACGTTTATATCAGCTCCTGTTAGTCGCAATTCAACACCAGCGCCGACGGCGACAACTGGAGCATTTATGAAGTTATTATTATTAATAAAAACAGCAGCATTAGCAGCAGCATTATCATTCAAGAAGTTAGCACCAGCACCAAAATCAGCGTCAAGTGTATTGGCTCTCGAGAAACCAGCACCAGCACCAGCATAAGCACTGCTTGCGCCACCTGCTATCACAGCAACTGCAGATGCCGTTGTTAATAGATTTTTTATAAAGTTAGATTTTTTTGCCATAATTTATTCCTATTTTTTATGGTTAATATTAATTTACAAACTTAAAATCGAGTAGCTGTTAGTTTGGTAGGGCTATTATATTACGCCGCAGAGTAAGTTTAAGAATCCAAATAACAGCTTTTGGCGCCGCACCCCTTAATAGAACTATAATATCTTCAAGTTACTAAAATGGTTTGCACGACAGACCAATCACGTTGATTAGTATAAAGATTAATGCACTATATTAGCAACAATTAATTTATATTATCTATTATAAAATTATTATTTATGTAATTTTATCACATATTTGGGTTTGCTATGTGACGATTATAACTTAAGAATTAGACGTAATTATATATTTATAATGAACACACATACATATTGTAAACTAATTCTAATCGAACAAGCTTTACTTTTGATTGGAACTAGTTTTTTCCTTAGCTTTCTCCTTTTTCGCGCATTAACAATGTTTGTTTTTTAATTCTGCAATTTGACTAATGCTATAGCCCGTAACTTTTGCAATGAATTTTACATCTGCATTTTGCATTAGCATATTAATAGCAGTTTTTTCAACACCCTTGTCGATACCCTCATCAATATATTTCTGCGCTATTGTTCTCATGATATTTCCCTCCTCCTTTTCCGACAAATGTTCGATTAATATTTCTGATAATTCTTTTTGCCTTTCTTCCGATACTTTCGAGTCAGTATACCAAATAAATTGCTTCAAGTAAATATACCCATTCTCTTTGTCAATTAACACCATCTCTTTAAAATGAGTCAAAAAATCTTCCCAAAGTTTTAACATATCACGCTGATGTATGTGCTTTAAAAAATATTCTAGCATCCCTAAATGTTGCTTCTTTTTTATTTCATCATCAGGCATCGACTGCAAATCAATTAGCTTATAATCTTCCGTCATTAGCTTCTTCGCCTGCTGTGGAATGGTGAATAGATCCCATAGATTCCTCGGAGAATTATATTTCTTTGTACCATTATACATTAATAATGGTGCTATTAATGGTAGTTTACCCCCTTTCTTCATGTGCCTTTCCGACAAAAGAAGCATGTATTTCCATAATCTAAGACTCATCCAATAATCAGGTTCAGATTGGCTCTCAACTAGCACATATACAAATGCCTCTTCGTTATCTTTCGTTTTAATGGCATATACTCAGTCCAGAATAAAATTCGAAGGTTTGAGTCTGATAATATTGAAATTTTCTGTCATTAGAGTATCAAGTTCATCCTTATATTGAGCAATATTATCTAAAAATCCCAAAATAGCATTTTGAAAATCTATAAATTTCTTATAA